>NZ_JAALED010000137.1:0-1328 GCF_014145155.1 Dietzia sp. B19
CGGTGTCGGCGGGATACCTCGACGAGCCGGCCACCGCCCGCGCACTGGCCGATTTCTGCGTCCGCGCGCTGGACTGCGGGGCCGCCACTGCCGGGGAGGTGGCCGAGCTTGCCGGTGTGGACAGGGCCACTCTCGACCGGCTGCGGCGCCCGGGCCTCGAGCAGCCCCACCCCGAGCACGCCCCCGACCAGGCGGAGACCACGACATGAGCGCACGCGGTGTCCCCGAGATCGTCTTCCGCGCGCACCGGGCAGTGGTCGGCTCCGAGATCGTGCCGGCCACCGTGACGGTCTCCGGCGGGATCATCCTGGCCGTAGAGACCGGTCCCGCTGCCCCGACCTCCCCGACGCCGGCCGGCACGGACGTCGTCGACCTGGGTGACGACGTGGTGCTGCTTCCAGGATTGGTCGACACCCACGTCCACGTCAACGAACCCGGCCGCACCGACTGGGAGGGATTCGCCAGCGCCACCCGCGCCGCCGCGTGCGGCGGGGTGACCACCCTGATCGACATGCCGCTCAACTCCAGTCCGGTGACCACCAGTCCCGCCGCGCTCGACGCCAAACTGGCCAGCGCGACCGGGAAACTGCACGTGGACGCTGGGTTCTGGGGTGGGGCCGTGCCGGAGAACCTGGGCCGGCTGCGCGAACTCTGGGATCGCGGGGTGTTCGGTTTCAAGTGCTTCCTGCTCCACTCGGGGATCGACGAGTTCCCGCCGCTCGATGACGTGCAGATGCTGGCGGCCATGGAGGAGATCGCCGGGTTCGGCGGACTGCTCATCGTCCATGCCGAGGACGCCGGGACCATCGACGCGCAGCCCCCGCCGTCCGGGCCCATCTACGCGGGATTCCTGGAATCCCGACCGGTCGCCGCAGAGGTCCGCGCGGTGGCGCAGGTCATCGACGGCGTCCGCCGCACCGGGTGCCGGACCCACATCCTGCACCTGTCGGCCGCCGACGCCCTGCCGCTGATCCGGGACGCCAAGGCGGAGGGCCTGCCCCTGACGGTGGAGACGTGCCCGCACTACCTGTCGCTGTTCTCCGAGGAGATCCAGCCGGGCGCCACCCACTACAAATGTTGCCCGCCGATCCGCGAGGCAGGCAACCGCGAACGGCTGTGGGAGGGGCTGCGCGACGGGACCATCGACCTGGTGGTCTCCGACCATTCGCCCTGCGTCCCCGAGCTCAAGCGGTTCGACAGCGGCGACTTCGGCCAGGCGTGGGGTGGTATCGCCTCAGTGCAGTTGGGCCTGCCGATCATCTGGTCCGAGGCGAGGCTGCGCGGACTGGGCCTGCCCGACGTCGTCCGGTGGATGTCGGCCGGCCCCG
>NZ_JAALED010000138.1:0-4424 GCF_014145155.1 Dietzia sp. B19
GCGAGGGAGAAGGCGATGGCAACCGGCGACCGTGATCGGCCGAGGGGCCGGAGGATGGTCATGGCCCCCCACCTGAGCGGCCTGGACCCGGACCCGGACCGCGGCGCGGAGATCGAGCAGAAGTCGCCCGGTGAGCGCGACGGCGCCGTGCCCCGCGGCGAGTTCGTCCGCAGTGTGGTCGGGACCGTCGCCGGGGTCGCGGCCGCGGTGCTGGTCTACACGGTCATGCCGGGGGACCTGGAGCACAATGCGCGACTGACCGCTGCCGTGGCGGTGCTGCTGGGGATCTGGTGGATGACCGAGTGCATCCCCATCCCCGCCACGGCGCTGGTGCCGCTCATCGCGTTCCCGGTGCTGGGTCAGGACATCTCGGTCGACGACGTCGGCGCCCAGTACGGCAACAACATCATCTTCCTGTTCATGGGCGGATTCCTCATCGCGATCGCCATGCAGAGGTGGAACCTGCACCGACGGATCGCCCTGCTGACGGTCCGGGCGATGGGCACCCGCTCGACACGGGTCATCGCCGGGTTCATGATCGCGACCGGCTTCCTGAGCATGTGGGTGTCCAACACCGCCACGGCCGTGATGATGCTGCCGATCGGCGTCTCCGTCCTCATGCTCGCCTCCGAACTGGGCGGGACCGGGTCCGGAGGGCAGGAGGACGACCCCGAGGGGTCGATGCCCCGGATGGACTCCTCGTCGGACCCGACGTCCGACGAGGTCAAGAAGGCCGTCATCCGGTCGAACTTCGGGACCGCCCTCATGTTGGGCATCGCCTACGCCGCGTCGATCGGATCGCTGGCGACGATCATCGGAACCCCGCCCAACACCCTGCTCGCCGGCTACCTCGAGAGCGAGCACGGCATCATCCTGGGTTTCGGCCGGTGGATGATGGTGGGTCTCCCACTGTCGATCGTGATGCTCCTGGTCGCCTGGTTCCTGCTCACCAAGGTGCTGTTCAAGCCGGAGGTGGAGCGGATCCCCGGGGGGCGGCAACTGTTCGACGACGAGCTGCGCAGCCTCGGCCCCATCTCGTCGGGCGAGAAACGCGTCCTGGCCGTGTTCGTCGCCGCCGCCGTCGCGTGGGTGACCGTGCCGTTGGTGTGGGAGGACCCGCCCGTCTCCGACGCGGGGATCGCGTTGATCGCCGGACTCGTGCTGTTCCTGCTCCCCGCCGGCACCGCGCGTGGCGTTCGCCTGTTGACGTGGGAGGCCGCGCTCGCCCTGCCCTGGGGGGTGCTCCTGCTCTTCGGCGGCGGGCTGGCGCTGTCGGCCCAGTTCTCCGGGTCCGGGCTCACCGACTGGATCGGTGAGAAGTCCGCCGCCCTCGGTGGCCTGCCGGTCGTCCTGCTGGTCGTCGTCGCCGCCGGCGGGGTCCTCATCCTGACCGAACTGACCAGCAACACCGCGACCGCCGCGACGTTCCTGCCGGTCGCGGGTGGGGTGGCGCTGGGTCTCGGGCTCGACCCGATGCTGCTGGCGGTCCCGGTCGCCCTGGCCGCCACCTGCGCGTTCATGCTGCCGGTGGCGACCCCGCCCAACGCCATCGCGTACGGATCCGGATACGTGACGATCGGCCAGATGATCCGCGGCGGGGTGTGGCTCAACCTCGTGGGGATCGTGCTCATCACGCTCGTCACCATGACCCTCCTGGTGTGGGTGTTCGGACTGACCTCCTGACGGGGGCGATAGCGTCGGGGGCATGAGCGTCGCGCGTACCCCCTCTCTCAGGTCGGCCGTCGAGCCGTTCCACGTCATGAGTGTCCTGGCCGCGGCGGCGCGGCGTCAGGAGACCCACGGCGACGTGATCTCCCTGTGTGCCGGGCAGCCCTCGACCCCGGCGCCCGGGCCGGTGCTGGAGGCCGCACGGCGCGCGGTGGACGGCGAGATCCTCGGCTACACCGAGGCGATCGGAATCCGACCGCTCCGGGAGGCGATCGCGGACCACCACCGGCGGGTGGACGGTGTCGAGGTGACCGCCGACGACGTCGTCGTCACCACCGGGTCGTCCGGCGGATTCACGGTGCTCTTCCTGGCCGCGTTCGATCCCGGGGACACCGTCGTCATGGCCCGCCCCGGGTACCCCGCCTACCGCAACACCCTCCAGGCCCTGGGCTGCCGCGTCCACGAGATCGCCTGCGGCCCCGGGACCCGGTACCAACCCACGGTCGCGCAGCTCGAGGCGGTCACGGTGGAGCTGGGCCACCCACCCGCCGGCCTCATCGTGGCCAGTCCCGCCAACCCGACCGGGACGATCATCGACGCCGCCGAGCTCGCCGCCCTCGCGCGCTGGTGCGAGGCCAACGGCACGTTGCTGGTCAGCGACGAGATCTACCACGGCGTCACCTACGGCCGGGAGTGCGCGAGCGCATGGCGGACGAGCCGCGAGTCCGTGGTGATGGGCTCGGTGTCCAAGTACTTCTCCATGACCGGCTGGCGGATCGGGTGGATGCTGCTGCCGCGGTACCTGGGCGCCCCCGTGGACCGGCTCATCGGCAACCTCACCATCTGCCCGCCCGCGCACGCCCAGTTCGCCGCCGTCGCCGCGTTCACCGAGGACTCGGCAGGCGAGCTCGACTCACACGTGGAGCGGTACGCCCGGAAACGCGAGCTCGTGCTGCGCCGACTCGCCGGACTCGGGGTGGGGGAGACCGCACCTCCCGACGGAGCCTTCTACACCTACTTCGACGTCTCGCAATGGACCGACGACTCGGTGGCGTGGTGCGCGGAGATCCTCGAACGCACGGGGGTCGCGCTGACACCCGGCGTCGACTTCGACACCGTCGATGGTCGGCACACGGTGCGCCTGAGCTTCGCCGGGGACACCGCCGAGATCGCCGAGGCGATGGACCGACTGGAGGCCGTACTGGTCCCGCGTCAGCCGCCCACGGGTTAACGTCGGCGCATGGGTTCCGCCGAGATCATCACCACCATCGTCTACATCACCCGCCCGTGGCTGTTGCTCGAGGCGCCGCTGACGGTGGATCAGGTCTACCTCAACGCGCGCGAGATCCTCGCCGGGTCCACCGGCGGCTCGATGATCTCCTGAGTCCCCTGCGATACTGGGGGGCGTGACCGCCCAGAACGCCGTACCCGCCCGGAACAGCCCGCCCCGCATCTCCAATGTCCTCGCCTCCCGCTACGCCAGCGACGAGCTGGCGACCCTGTGGTCCGCCGAGCACAAGATCGTCCTCGAGCGTCAGCTGTGGATCGCCGTCCTCCGTGCCCAGCGCGAGCTGGGGATCGAGGTCCCCGAGGGCGTGATCGAGGCCTACGAGGCCGTGCTCGACCGCGTGGACCTCGCCTCGATCGCCGAGCGGGAACGGGTGACCCGGCACGACGTCAAGGCGAGGATCGAGGAGTTCAACGCCCTCGCCGGGCACGAGCACATCCACAAGGGCATGACGAGCCGGGACCTCACCGAGAACGTCGAGCAGCTCCAGGTCATCCGCTCCCTGGAGCTGATCCGGGACCGCGGGGTGGCGGCGGCCCGCCGGCTGGCCGAGCACGCCGCGGCGCAGCGCGACCAGGTCATGGCCGGCCGCAGCCACAACGTCGCCGCCCAGGCCACCACCCTGGGCAAGCGCTTCGCCTCCGCAGCCGATGAGCTGCTCCTGGCGCTCGAGCGGGTGGAGTCGCTGCTGGAGCGATACCCCCTGCGCGGCATCAAGGGCCCGATGGGCACCGCACAGGACATGCTCGACCTGCTCGGGGGCGACGCCGGGAAGATGTCGGAGCTCGAGAGCGGGATCGCCGAGCACCTGGGTTTCTCCCGGACCCTGGACTCGGTCGGTCAGGTGTACCCGCGATCCCTCGACCACGAGGTCGTCTCCGCGCTGGTCCAGCTGGGAGCCGGTCCGTCCTCGCTGGCCCACACGATCCGGCTCATGGCCGGGCACGAGCTGGTCACCGAGGGCTTCCAGCCCGGTCAGGTCGGGTCCTCGGCCATGCCGCACAAGATGAACACCCGCTCCTGCGAGCGGGTCAACGGGCTCCAGGTGGTCCTCCGCGGGTACGGCTCCATGGCCGCCGAGCTCGCCGGCGCGCAGTGGAACGAGGGCGACGTCTTCTGCTCGGTGGTGCGTCGTGTCGCTCTGCCGGATGCGTTCTTCGCGCTGGACGGCATGTTCGAGACGTTCCTGACCGTGCTCGACGAGTTCGGGGCGTACCCGGCCGTGATCGACAAGGAGCTCCAGCGCTACCTGCCGTTCCTCGCCACCACCAAGGTCCTCATGGCGGCCGTCCGGGCAGGGGTCGGCCGAGAGGTCGCGCACGAGGCGATCAAGGAGAACGCGGTCGCGGTGGCGCTGGCGATGCGGGAGGAGGGTCGCGAGCCCGACCTGCTGGACCGGCTCGCCGCCGACGACCGTCTGCCGCTGGACCGTGCGGCGCTCGAGGGGGCACTGGCCGATCGCGCGGCG
>NZ_JAALED010000139.1:0-5272 GCF_014145155.1 Dietzia sp. B19
CTGCGGGGAGCCGGTCGATGATCGCACCGTCGACCGGCACCGGGGTCCCACCGACACCGAGGACCGCTGCGGTCTCCGGGTCGGGGATGTCGAAGCGCACGCCCGTATCGGCGACGATCGTCGTCACCGCACCGCGGGTTGACGTGCCTCGTCCGACCGCGGTCACCAGAAGGCCTCCACCGGGTACGCCGAGCACGTCGATCGCCGGCCCGCCCCCGTCCGCGCCGGCCACCGGACGCGCCTGTGCGGCCGACGGAGCCGGAGCGCCGGCGACAACGGTCACCCGCCGGCCCACTGACCCCTCCCTGCCCGCATCGCGAACGCACAGCACCGGGGAGTCACCGGTCGAGAGGACCGAGGGACGATCCGCTGGGAAGGCATCCACGTTCAGCGCCACCGAGCGCGGGACGCCCATCCGGTCGGGATCCACGGACACGACCGCACCCACCGTCGTCGTCGAACGGATGACGTCGGCCACCACCGGACCGACCTCCTGGACACCATCTGCCAGGGCGACGTAGGTCTCCCTGCCCGAGGCGGTGTCCACCGTGAACACCTGCCCGATCCGCAATGAGTCGAGACCGTAGTCCACCGGCCTGCCGGCCAGATCGATCTCCGGTCGCACCACCGGATCGACCTCCGGCAGCGGGTCGATCAACGCCGCGGTGACCGGCCGCGGCTCGACGCCGCCCAGTCCGAGGATCGCCAGCAGGTCGCCGTCCGACAAGTCGATTCTCGAGCGGGTCCCGTCCCGCAGCAGCCAGCCCCTGCCGTCCTGGTCGGCCAGGACGATCTCGTCGCCGGTGGTGTCACGCCCGGGTCCCGCCGCCCCGTCACGGGCGACGACACTCGTCGAGACGATCCGGGGGCGACCGCGATCGACGTCGGCGATCTCGTCGCACACGGTCCACGAGACCGCCGCGGCCCCGTCCTCGTCGCGCGGTGCCGGCAGCGCGGACGGCGCTCCGGGGATCCCGATCAGTCCTCCGCGACGCGTCTGGGCGATGTCCGAGTCCCGCACAGTGGTGGGGTCGGCGGGCTGACCCGTCACCAGACGGGCGGACGCGAGGTTGAACACCGGGTGGACGGTGTCGCCGGCGCGGACATACATCTGGCCGGAGTCCCGGCCCACCATCACCACGGCGCGATCGACATCGGGCGTCGGATCGAGGAGGGCCAGGACCGCCGCACCGACGCAACCGAGGACGGCGGCGACCGCACCCAGCATGAGTCCCGTCGACTGTCGCCTGAGTGGATCGTGGAGCATCCGGACGTCGCGGACGGCCACCGCGTGTCGGGCCCGCCGGGACAGGAAACGGTGCCCGTCGACCTGCGCCCTGGTCGTCGGCTTCAGCGGCACGAACGGGCTCCTTCCCACGGATGTGACGCCCCGCGACGGCGGGTTCCGGGGGTAGGGTACGCCACTGTCCCGGCCGGATGGCCGGGCTTCCCGGGCGGCCTCGCGCGCCCCCGACCAGGCCAGGAGGACGTGTGACGGCTGCCCCTCGCACCCTTCTCATCCTCCTGACCGTCCTCCTGACCTCGGGGGTGCTCGCGGTGATCTGCCCGCCGCCCTGGCAGCCCTGGGTCCAGTTCGCCGCCGCCTCACTGGTCGCCTGCGCCGCCACCATCCGTCACCGGGGCCGATATCTGCTCGGAGGCGGACCGCGCCCACGCCGGTCAGACGTCGACGTCGTCGATCTGGTCTCGCCCGAGTTCTCCTTGGTCGGGTGCGTCGGCGGTCACCAGGTGGTGACCACCGGTGTCGAGGTCTCAGCCGGCGCTCTGGAGACCACCGAGGTCGGGTGCGACGACCCGGCGGATTTCCTCGGCGTCCGGCTTCCGCTGGGCGCGGTCGCGCGGCAACTCGACCAGGGTGGGGTGCTGCTCGAGGGGATCGATGTGGTGGTTCACGGGCGACGTGCGGCGACGGGCCCCGACGGCGAGGTGTACTGCTCGCTCGTGGGTCCGTTGGCTCTGGTCTCCCACCGGCGCGTCCACCTGCTCCTCCGATTCGACCTGTCCGAACTCGCGCTGAGCGCGCCGGCGGAGGCGGGGCGGGGTTCGCCGCAGTGGGTCATCGCGGTGGCCACCGAACGACTCCGCCGATCTCTGGTTCATCACGGGGTTCCGTGTCGTGTACTCGATGCCACAGAGCTGGCGGAGCGATACCTCGAGGCCGAGGCCGATCCCACCGACGGAGTGGGGTTGGTGGTCCGCCCCGGTGAGGACCCGCGCGAGGTCGTGGACGCCCTCACCTCTGTACCCGCGTCAGACATCACCGAGGTGCTCCGACTCCGCCGGGTGCCGGGCCGCCGCGACGTCGTCGACTCGATCTCGACCGTGGGTCTCGCGGGGCTCACCGTGGACTCGCTCCCCCAGTCCGCGGGATCGTGTCATCTGTTGCCGTCCCCGCGCGTGCTGCCCGTCCCGGGTGAGTCCCTACCCGAGACGCTCGCCGGCTCCACGGTCCGGCGGCGCCTCGATCAACTCGACGACCTCGCCCCGCCCGCCCACGGTTGCGGTCAGATCCTCGGGGCGACCCGGACCGGGAACGCGGCCGCGGTCCAGCTGGCGGGGCCTCACCAGCGCTCGGTACTCCTCGCGGCCGGTCCGGCCGTCTGTCGACAGGTGGCCTTCCGCGCGGTCGCCGCCGGGTATCGGGTGGCGGTGGTCACCGACGTCCCGGACCGCTGGAGACCGCTGCTGGCGATCGGCGACGAGACCAGATACCGGATTGTCGACCCCGATGCCTCGGACGCCGGCGCCCCCGTGGACGCGGTGTTCTGGGACGTCGACGGCCCATTGAGCGAGGGGCGGATCGACGCGCTCGCCGGTCCCGGCGGCCCCGACGTGACACCGCCGACCGTGATCCGGGTGGATGCCGACTGGGACGCCCCCGGCCCCGGGCGTGCGACGACCGGGAATCCGCCCGAGCTGGTACTCGATGGCAGGATTCCGGGCTGGATCTCCATCGAACCGCGTTCCGGACCCGCCCGGCAGGTGTCGGTCGTGACCGGCCCCGGAGAGGACGCGTTCGTGGGCCCGATCCCGGGTCCAGGTCCGAGTTCGGGGGACCTCACACCCGCAGGTGCTGAACCTTCCGCCAGCCCGGATCGTCGGTGACCGTCAGGGTCACCTCGCCCTGTTCCCAGCCGGAGGCGGCCACGCGCAGCTGCTCGTGCGCGGGGGTCGCGGAGTCCACGTAGAAGTGCAGGAGCCGGCGGCCGTTGCAGCTCTCGGCGCCCACGCACTCGCCGGTGCCCTCCAGGCGGTCGACCAGGTGGTCCTCGAAGTCCCGCAGCCCGGGCAGGGAGGCCGATCCCGGCAGACCGCCGTCCTCGACATCCGTATAGGGCACGTGGACGGCGACGTGCCGGTCGAACTCCGGGGCCGAGAGCGCCACCAGGGGCACGCGCACCACGGCCACCATCGGGCCCCGGGAGGTGTCGCCGTGCAGGATCTGCCAGGCGGGTTCCCCGTCCTCGTCCGTGTTGTCCCGCTCGATCTCCCGCAGGATCCCGGGCAGCGCGTCCAGCGAGACCGCGTCGTCCCCCGGGGCCGTGGCGTTGGAGCGGATCATGCCCACCCACGTCTCCACCGCGGCCTCCCCGCACATGGCGTCGAGCAGCAGGTAGGCGGCGATCCCGGCGTCGGATCCCTTGAGTCCGGCGAACCCGGGGTGGTGCACGGTCACGTCGGCCCGGGAGAGGCCGCAGTCCACCACCACCTCCGCCTCGTCGAAGCCCAGGCGTCGGTCGCGGAAGTGCATGGCGCACCCGGAGACCGGGTCGCGCAGGTCCGCGTACGACCAGTCGGCGTCGGCGGGCGGGGCCTGAGCGAGCCACCGGCGCGCCGCCCTGCGGAGCTCGGGTACCCCGGCCGCGGTGACGGTCAGGCGGTGCGGCGCGCCGTGAGACCCGGGGACGAACTCCCACGACAACCCGGGGTCGATCGCCTCGATGAGCGAGGTGATCTCCGGGACCACGCGGCGGGCGTCACCCGACTCGAGCGCGGCGGTCGTCCGGCGGCACCCGCCCTCGGTCCACCACCGCCAGAAGGTGGTGACGGCCCGGTCCGAGCGGAGCCTGGCGGTCTCGATGCGGACGCCGGACAGGTCCATCGATCTGGAGAGTTGTCGGGGTCGTGCCGCGCCGATCGCCATCTGTTCTCCCTCCGCCCGTCACGGTCCGTCTGGCTGGTCTCACTCCAGTATCCGGATAAGCCGCCACTCGTGCGCGGAACGACTCACCCCGGCCGGGCCCCCGGGCCGGTCCTGTCCCCCGTCAACGGGTGCGCATCGGCGTCCGCACTGGAAGAGTCTCGGGTATGACCAACCCCCACGGATCCCCCGACGCCCCGACCGGCCCGCGCGTCCTCGTCATCGGCGCCACCGGGTACGTCGGCTCCCGTCTCGTCCCCCGACTGCTCGCCGACGGCGCCGAGGTCTCGGTCCTGGCGCGCACGCCCGCGCGTCTCGACGATGTGCCGTGGCGGGACCAGGTCACCATCCACGAGGGCGGGCTGGGAGACGAGGCCGCACTGTCGGCCGCCCTCGCCGGCGTCGACGTGGCGTGCCACCTCGTCCACTCCATGGGCCACTCGACTGACTTCGAGAAGGAGGAGCGCGAGACCACCGAGGCGTTCGTCCGCGCAGTCGAGGCCGCCGGGGTGGGCCGCATCGTGCACCTGTCCGGGCTGCACCCGGAGGACGAGACCGACCTGTCGACGCACCTGCGCTCGCGCGTGGAGGTGGGACGGATCATGCTGGCCTCGTCCGTGCCCGCGCTGGTGATCCAGGCCGGGGTGGTGATCGGCTCCGGGTCCGCCTCGTTCGAGATGATCCGGCACCTGACCACCCGGCTCCCGGGGATGGTCACCCCGAAGTGGGTCTCCAACCGCATCCAGCCGATCGCCGTGCGGGACGTGGTCCACTACCTCGCGGCCGCCACCACGGTTCCGCTCGACGGGGACCTGGCCGACGGGCGCGTGATCGACGTGGGCGCGCCGGACGTGTTGACCTACGGGCAGATGATGCAGATCTACGCCGAGGAGGCCGGGCTGCACCGCCGGCTCATGGTCCCGGTCCCCGTGCTCACGCCCAAGCTGTCCTCGCTGTGGATGGGCCTGGTCACCCCGCTCGAGCCCGCCCTGGCCCGGCCGCTGGTGGAGTCGCTGCGCTGCGAGGCGATCGTCCTGGTCGACGACGCCGACGAGGTGCTGGGCCCCCCGCCCGGCGGCCGCACGAGCTACCGCCAGGCCCTCCGCGAGG
>NZ_JAALED010000140.1:0-2583 GCF_014145155.1 Dietzia sp. B19
CCCGCCGGGCCCGCCGTGGTGGCGCGCGCCGCGCGCGTGCGGGACACCCCTTCCGGGCGGGTCGGGAGCCGGTCGATCCTCGTCGAGGTCCCGGAATCCGACGCCGCCCGGTTGGCCTCCACGGCCGCCGGAACGCCACTGGCTGTGCTGGTGCACGGATGACGGGACGCAGCGCCAGATCGGCGGAGCGGCAGAGGACGCTAGTGCCTCGGCGGGGCCAATCGTGCTGGTAACGTCTCTGCAGTCCAGTTCGGGACGCACGACCACGCACGTGGTGGACCACACCGCGTCACCAGAGAGGGGTGCAGGATGCTCAAGGGCTTCAAAGACTTCATCATGCAGGGCAACGTGATCGACCTGGCCGTCGCCGTGGTCATCGGCACGGCGTTCGCGTCGATCGTCGACGCCTTCACCAGCGCGATCATCAACCCGCTCATCGCCCTGCTCGGCGGGAACAGCGAGATCGGGTTCGCCGTCCAGCTGCTGGACAACAACCCCGAGACCAGGATGGACTTCGGGTTGCTGCTCACCGCGATCATCAACTTCCTGCTGATCGCCGCGGTCATCTACTTCGTCCTGGTGGGGCCGATGAACAAGATGAAGGAGGCCGCCGCCAAGCGCAAGGGCATCGACGCCCCCGCCTCGGACAACGACCTCCTCGTGGAGATCCGCGACCTCCTCGCGGGTCGCCCGCTCACCCATCCGTCGGACCCGCGGAGCACGTCCGGCGAGTCCTGACACCACGCCCCGCCGCGGGGCCCCCGTCACCCGGAACCGGACCTCAGCGCCGGACCTGAGCGCCGGCACCCGGCGACCCCGCCGACACCGCTGATGCGGGTCTCACCCGTGGTGGGGAGGGCGTTGCTCCCTCCACCAGTCGTCGCCGAGCCGGGCGTCGAGGTCACGGGCCTCGTCGGACGTGGTCCGCGGCAGGGTCTCGCCGAACACGTCGTCGATCCGGGCGCTGCTGTACGAAGCGCTGATGATCGGGGCGCTGGAGTCCTGTGCCCTGCGGTCCGGGGCGCCGTCGGTCACAGCTCGTCTATCGCCGACAACTGCGCCACCACGTACGAGACGAGCGGGCACAACGTGGCCATCCCGTCCCGGATGGCCGCGCGGCTGGGCGCGAGGTTGGCGACCACCGTACTGCCGGACACCCCGACCAACCCGCGGGAGACGATCGAGTCGACCGCGCCGGCGGTGAGGCCCGACGACCGGATGGCCTCGGCGATGCCGGGCAGCCGCTGGTCGAGGATCTCCTCCGTGACCTCGGGGGTGATGTCCCGTGGGCCGACCCCGGTGCCACCGACGGTCACGACGAAGTCGAAGCCGCCGACCACCGCGGTCTCGAGGGCCTTGCGGACCTCGGACTCCTCGGACGCCACGCCGACGACGCCGCCGACCAGGAAGCCCTCCTCCTCGAGCAGCTCGGTGACCAACGGGCCGATCGAGTCCTCGCGCGGATCCAGCCGGTCGGTCACCACCACGACCATCGCACGACCGGCGATGGGGGTGTCCGCCGGAACGGCCGCCGAGGGGTCGAAATCCACGTCCGTCTGGATCCTGCGCCCACCGGGCAGAGACCTCGGGTCGAATCTCGTGCTCATCTCGCCTCTCCCAGTACCACGTCGACAGTCGTCGGCTGATCGCCCACACGAGCAGCATAGGTGACGGAGATCGTCTCCCCCGGAGCCCTCGACCGGATCGCGGCGACCAGCGCGTCGCCGCTCTCGATCAGCCGCTCCCCGACCATGGTGATCACCGCCCCCTCCTCGATGCCCGCCTGCGCGGCGGGGCCTCCCACCTCGGTGGTGCGGACCAGCGCGCCGTCGATGTCGGGTTGGTCGCTCACCGAGACCCCGAGGACCGCACGGGTGGCGAACCCCTGCTTGATCAACTGGTCGGCGATGCGCCGGGCCTGGTCGACCGGGATCGCGAAACCCAGGCCGATCGATCCCGAGTTACCCGAGCCCAGCGACGCGATGGCGGAGTTGATGCCGACCAGCTCACCGTTCATGTTGACCAGCGCGCCGCCGGAGTTGCCCGGGTTGACCGCCGCATCGGTCTGGATGGCGTCGATCACCGTGTTCTGGTCGGACTGCGCGCCGCCCGCGCGCACCGGCCTGTCGAGCGCGGAGACGATGCCGGTCGTCACGGTGCCGGACAGGCCGAGCGGGGAACCCACCGCCGCGACGGCCTGACCCTCGTCCAGGTTCGAGGAGGACCCGAGCGCGATCGGGGTGAGCGACCGGTCGGTATCCGCCCTGATCACGGCGATGTCCGTGGCGGGGTCGGTGCCGACGACCGTCGCCGGCGCCCTCGACCCGTCGTTGAAGCGCACCTCGATCTGGCCGCCGGTCGCCGCCATCGCGATGACGTGGTTGTTCGTGATGATCAGACCGTCCTGGGCCAGCACCACGCCGGATCCCTCACCGCGTCCGGCCTGCCCGCGGACGTCGATCGAGACCACGCTCGGCAGGACCTTGTCGGCGACGGACTCGACCGTGCCGTCCGGGGCCTCACCCTCGGGCTGGACGGCGGTGATCGGGGAGGCGAGGCTCCCGCTGCCTCCGCCGCCCGCCA
>NZ_JAALED010000014.1:0-9152 GCF_014145155.1 Dietzia sp. B19
TCCGGCGGCGATCGTCACCTCCACGCCGGATCCGGCACGGGCCATATCGAGGAGGTCCGTGCCCGACTCGTGCGAGGCCCGGGCGGCGGGAGAGGGCGCGACCGGCGTGGCGGGCACGGTGAGCGTGGCGGGCGTGGCGGGAGCTGCGACGACCGCGGCAGTCTGAGCGGGCTGGGTCCCGGGCTCGAGCCCGAGCCCCTGGTCCGAGTCTTCGCGGAGGATCCTGCCCAACGGTGTTGCCAAGAGTTCCTCTAGGTCCGGCCGGGAGCCGGTGAGGTCCTCGACGAGGTTCGCTATGCGCACCACGGCGAGTGAGTCCAGCCCGGCAGCCAGCGGTTCGAGAGCCGGATCCACGTCGTCCGGCAGCAGAGCTGCCAGCTCGGGCACCAGAACTGCGGTGCCTGTCGCACCCGCCTGTAGGCGCGCTCCGTCGGACTCATCGTGTCGCGTGTCGTCGGACCCGATAGGAGCAAGTGCCACGGGAGGAGACGGCTCGGGTTCAGGCTGCACGGGGCTGGGCTGCGCGGCTTCAGGCCGCGCCAGTTCAGGCTGCGCGGCGGTGTCCGTCCCTGGGGTCGGCGACGCGGTGGAGAACGGGTTGGGAAGCGCTCTGTGGTCGATCTTGCCGTTCGCCGTCACCGGTAGCTCCCGGTGAATCATGACAGCGGTGGGGACCATGTACGCCGGCAGCGCGTTCCGGAGGGCGGCGCGGATAGCACGCTGGTCGAGACCGGATTGCGGGGTCAGGGCGACGTGCCCGACGAGGCGCTTGCCACCGCCGGGGCCGTCGACCGCGCTACAGACTCCTGCTCGTACTCCGTCGAGGCGCGTGAGTGCGGCGTCGATCTCGCCGAGCTCGACGCGGTAGCCGTTCACCTTGACCTGGCGGTCGACGCGGCCGAGGAACCGGATGGTCCCGTCGGGCAACCACATCCCCTCGTCGCCGGTGCGGTAGAGGCGTTCGTCGTAGAGGGGATGGACCCGGAACCGTTCCGCGGTCTGTTCCTCGTCCCCCAGGTACCCGCGTGCCACGCCGTGGCCGCCGATGAACAACTCGCCCGCGACGCCCACCGGAACCGGTTCCCCGTCCGGGCCGTCGAGGATTCGGAACCACTGTCCGTCCAGCGCCGTGCCGTAGGGAATGGACGGCCACTGCGGATGGACGTCACCGACGACGTGGTGGATCGACCAGATGGAGGCCTCTGTCGCCCCGCCGAGGCTCACGACGACGGCATGCGGTGCGAGGTCGCGGAGTCGATCCGGCAGCGTCACCGGGATCCAGTCGCCGGACATCATCACCAGCCTGAGCGAACCCAGCGCCGTGCGTGCACGCTCCGGATCCGATTCCGCATAATCGGCGAGCATCTCGGCCAGTGCGGGTGCGGAATTCCAGATCGTCACGCCCTCGGTCTCGATAGTGCGCAGCCACTGCTCGGGATCGGCCTCCGACCCGCGTTCGGGCAGGACCAGTCGCGCGCCGGCGGACAGGCCGCCGAAGATATCCCACACGGACAGGTCGAAGCTCAATGCGGACAAGCCCAGGACCACATCCGTCGGACCGGGTTCGAACCGGCGGGCCAGATCGTCGATCGTCGTCCTGGCCTGACCGTGCTCGATGGCGACGCCCTTGGGCTCCCCTGTCGAGCCCGAGGTGAAGATCGTGTACGCCAGCCCGGTCCCCTCGACAGAGGCGAGATCGGGACGGACCGCATCGTCCACCGGCCGTTGGATCACGGCGGGAATCACAGTGACCCCGCCGGGCAGGGACGTCCCCTCGGCGGCGAAGGCGAACCGGGCCCCGGCGCGGGCGGCGATACGTTCAACGCGGGTGAGCGGCCACGCCGGGTCGACGGGCACATACGCGGCGCCCGCCGAGGTGATCCCGAGGACGATGCCGATCTGTTCCACCGATTTGCCGAGCTGGACGAGGATCGGCTCCTCGGGTGAGACGCCCCGGGAGATCAGCTCACCGCGGGTCCACGCCGCGATGGACGCGAGTTCGTCGGCATCCGCGACTCGGTCCCCTTGCGAGACCACCCGCCGCGTTCCGTCCTCGTCCAACACCGCCAGCACCGGCTCGTGGAGACCCGGGCCGGTGGCGTAGGAGACCGGTCGCGCCCTCGGGGTGCGGACCCAGGGGTCGAGGAACAATCCCGGTCGTGTCCACGCGGCCTCGTCGCGGGCCAACACCTCGACGGCCGCCTGGACCGCACGGCGCATGCCGTCGACAATGCTCTCGTCGACCGCCCCGACCACGTGGTCCCAGGCCAGGACGAGCTCGTCGTCCTCTTCCCAGTGGATGGCGTCGAGGAGGACCTGAGGAGTCTGGGACACCCCGAACCCGCGGCGGCCGAGCCAGACGTCCGTGCGTGCCCCGGCGCGGTCCCCGATGGACGAGGTGAAGACGACGGGGTGTTCGGGGATGCCGGTCGACGGCCCGAGCAGCTCGCCGACCACTCGCGACGCCGGTACCGCGGAATGGTCCACCGCATCCCAGAAGTTGCGGGTCACGCGCACGGCGTAGTGGACGAACCCCTCGGCGCACTGCGTCCGAGCAGTGTCGAGGAGGGCGGTCCGGGTGGTGTCCCCCACGCCCGGTTCATCCCGGGCTTCGGGGTTGAACAGGGTTGTGACCAGGCAGAAGCGGTCACGGGCGCCGAAGCGCCGGAGGGCGAGAGCGAACAACGCCGCTAGCGCTCCTGCGGGCGAGACACCGTGTGCACGGGCCGCTGAGCGGAAATCCTCCCAGGCGCCGGAGTCCACCCGACCCTCCGATCGCCGGAAGCGCGGGGGTGTGAGCTGCTCGGCTCGCAGATGCGCGGTGTCCCACGGTCCACCCGGCAGGTCGTGCGCCTTCCCTCTCCAGAACTCCATGGCGTCGCGCTCGGCGGCCTCGGAGCGCGGCACGGCGGGTGGGGGGACCACCCCGTGCCCCGGCGCGGCCGCACCCCCACGTTCGTGTCGGTATTCCGAGCCCCACTCGTCGAGAACTCGTCGGATGCTGGGGAAGTCGATGAGTAACACGTCGAAACCCACGCACTGGACCACGGATCCGTCCGGGCGCAGCACGGTGGCGAGGGTGTGCACGGGCCATCTGTGGGCGGGCGCGCGACGGTGGGACAGGTCCTGCCGCGCCCGCTCTTCGTCCGCCTGCGGTTCCGAGACCGAGCGCAGATCCACGATCTCGAACCGATGTGCCCCCGGGTCGTCGAGTACCCGACCGGCGCCGTCACGACCGACCACCGCACGCAGCATCGGGTGACGGGCCACCACACGGTTCCACGCCGACTCGAGCTCACTGACGGTCGAGAGGGCGTCCGTACCGGGAGGCGTGACGACCTCGTATTCGGAGTAGAAGTAGGTCGAGACCCCGCCGAGAGGATAGTCGTCGCCTCGGCCGACCCAGTAGGTGCTCTGCACGGGACTCAGGGCGAACGTATCCGGGACCGACTCCCGGTCCACTGAGTCGACGGGGGACTTCCCTTCATCGTCGACCCTGCCCTCGCCCGCGGGCACCACCGCCGCCGACGTCACTGCCGACAACCGCGCGGCCGCACAACTCCGCTCGAGCGACTCGAGGTCGATGTCTCCCACGAAGTCCCGTAGGGGGATCCTCACCCCGGTCCGTTCCACCAACAGTCGCTGGAGCCGTACCGCCGAGAGAGAGTCCAGCCCCAGGTCCACCAGTTTTCCCGGCCCCACCGAGTCGACCTCCAGGACGTCGCAGACGGCAGCTGCGACTACGGACCGATTCGACGGCATAACCCACCTCTCACTCACACGGGAGCAGTCGCCGTCCGGACTGGGCCACGGCGCCACTCGGACGACTCTATTGATAATGAGACTCGTTATCAATAGAGTCTCTACAGTCGTTGCTCGTCTCCCCAGTGCGAGAGGGGACGACCGCACGTCCTCGCACAACCACCAGGGAGCCGCCATGTCATCGCCCACCCCGCCGGCCGTCGAGGTCGCCGTGATCGGTGCCGGACCGGCCGGTCTCACCGCAGCACTCGTGCTGGGCCGCCAGAAGCGAACGGTCGTGCTCGTCGACGCAGGGCAGCCCCGAAATGCCCCCGCGACCGAGATGCACATGTACCTCGGCTTCGACGGCCGGCCTCCCGAGCAGCTGCGCGGTGTGGGGATGGATGAGGTCGCCGCCCATCCGAACGTCGAGATCGTGCACTCCACCGTGTCGGGGCTCGAAGTGACCGACGACGACACGCCGATTCGTCTCGAGACCTCGGACGGCGGATCGTTTCTGGCCGAGCGACTCCTGCTCACCGCCGGAGTCCGCGACGACGTGAGCGGGATACCCGGAGTGGCGGAGCGCTTCGGTCAGGGGGTCTTCCACTGCCCGTTCTGCCACGGCCACGAGGTCGACGGGCGGCGGCTCGCCGTCCTCACCGACGCCCCGGAGAACCCCGCCCAACCGGGGTTGCAGGCGGTCTATCTCGCCACCCACTTCTCCCGCGACGTCACCCTGCTCGCCAACGGCCATTCCGTTCCCGACGAGATCCACGAGACCCTCGCACGCAACGGAATCGTCGTCGATCACCGTGCCGTCGCCGAGGTCACCGGGACCGACGGTGCTCTGACGGTCTCGGCCGGCGGCGAGGACCTCACCTTCGGAGCGGTGTTCCACACCCCCCGCGAACTGCCGCGGCACTCCGTTCTGGGACTCGATGTCGAGACCGAGGGCGCGCACATCCTGGTGGACTGGCAACAGCGCACGTCGGACCCGCGCGTGTTTGCCGCCGGTGACTGCGCCCGCCGTCGCGATGACCCCGTACCGCTCGCCTTCGTGGCCCGCGCCGTCGCCGCCGGGCAAGCCGCGGGTCTGTGGATCGACCAGGACCTCTTCCGCATCCAGGCCGGTCTCGGCTGACGCGGCCCCTCCCCACCCATCACCACGCACCTACCTAAGGACCACCACGCTCATGGATCGCCGCGGTTTCCTCCGTCTCATCGCCGTCACCGGTGCCGTCACCGGCGCTGGACTCACCCTGGGCGCCTGCGCCACCGAGGATGGGGGCGCAAACGGGGCCGAGGACGGCTCCGGCTCGACCGGAGCGGGGGGCACCGTCCGCGTAGCGGCGATGGTCTCCCCGGGGGACACGCTCGACCCCGCCGCAGCGACCTCACCGGGAGCGTGGGTCGGCATCTTCGCGGTCTACGACTCTCTGGTCGTCCTCCTCGACAACGAGCCGGTACCCCAACTGGCCGAGTCGATCACCTCGAACGACGCGGCCGATGTGTGGACGGTCCGGCTCCGGCCCGATGCCACCTTCTCGGATGGCTCGCCGGTGACCGCCGAGGACGCGCTCGCCTCGCTGGTCTACACGGCCGCCTCCCCGATGGCCGGATCCTTCCTCGCCCCGCTCGACACCGAGGCATCCCGCGCGGTCGACGAGCGCACCGTGGAGCTACACCTCAGCGCGCCGCGGGCCGACTTCGTCGAGGCAGTCCTGGCTCCGCAGAGTTCGGTGTACAAGGGCGGAGACCCCGAGAGCGGCGTCGGCTCGGGACCCTTCGTCCTCGAGTCCGGATCGGCCGAGGACGGGTGGGTCTTCACGCCCAACCCCCATCACCCTGGTGTCGGCATCGACCGACTCGAGGTGCGGTCGATCGCAGACCCCGATGCTCGAGCCCGCGCTGTGGTCTCCGGCGACGTCGACTATGCCAACGACCTCCCGGTCACCGCCGCGCGCACGGTGACCGAACCGGCCCGGATCACCGAGGGTGGTCCGGCGGACTCCAAGGCTCTGGGGCTCATCCTCAACACCCGCGTCGCGCCGTTCGACGACGAGCGGGTGCGCGCCGCGTTCAAGCTGCTGGTCGACCGGGAGAGCCTCGTCGGCACCGTCCTCGGCCAGGGCGCTGTCGTGGGCGAGGACGTCCTGGGCAAGGGCATCAGCGGTTACCCCGAAGACCTCTCCGAGGTCACCCGCGACCTGGCCCGTGCGCGGACCCTCCTCGAGCAGGCGGGGGTCGAGGAGCTGACCCTGGTGACCTCGGACGTGGTCCCCGGCCTCAACGACGCCGCCGAGCTACTGGTCACCCAGGCCCGCGAAGCCGGACTATCCCTCACGCTCGACCGTCGGGACCCGGCGGCCTACTTCGCTGACATCCCGGCCCTGATGGAACTCCCCCTGTTCTCCATCTACTGGGTCAATCGGTCAACGGCCACCGCACTGCCGTTCACCACGGGTACCGCGGGCGGCTTCAACCTCGACGGATTCGGTGCCGATGCGGCTTGGGACCGGCGTCTCGCCGACGCCGCGGCGATCACCGACGACGCCGAACGCCAGGCGGCGGTCTCCGAGCTCGCCGTGGAGGTGTCCGAGCAGGGGGGCCAGCTCATCTGGGGTTACCAACCGTTCCTCAACGGCACAACACACGCCGCCGGCGACGTCCCCTCGAGCCAGTCCGCGCCGTTCTTCGGGTCCCGCGCCGACTGATGGAGCCCAGACGAGCGGGGGTGCGGATCGCCCAGGCTCTCCTCACCTTCGCGGTCACCGTCGTGCTGGCCTTCTGGTTGGTCGACACGCTGCCCGGAGATGCCGCGACTGCATCGTTCGTCACCACCGACGCCTCCTGGCTCGCCCGCCGACGAGCCGAACTCGGACTCGACATCCCCGTCGCCGAGCGCTTTGTCGAGTGGCTCGGCGGGTTGGTCCGGGGTGACCCGGGTTTCTCGGCCTCGGGCATCCCGGTCGTCGACCAGATCAGCGAACCACTGGCTCGGACCGGTCTACTCCTGCTCGCGGCGATCCCTGTCGCCGCGGTGGCCGGGATCGGCGGCGGGATGATCGCCGGCGCCCGAGCCGGGTCCCGCACAGACCGGACGACCTCCCTCTTCGCAGCCGTCTTACTCGCCACCCCCGAGTTCGTCCTCGCGGTGATCCTCGTGACGGTTCTCTCGATCCAACTCGGGCTGCTTCCCCCGGTCTCGCTCGTCCCGCTGGGTGGTAGCCCGCTCGACCGGCCGCAAATACTCATCCTCCCGGCGGTCACCGCCGGGCTGGCCGTCGGCGCGTGGCTTCAGCGAACGGTCCGTGCCGTGGTGGCCGCCGAGGCCGCACGACCCCATGTCCGGTCAGCGCGACTGGCCGGGATCCCGCCACTGGCCGTCTTCATGCGGCACCTGCTCCCCGGTGCCACAGGGCCGATCGTCCAGCTCTGCGCACTCGCCGTGCCCGGCCTCATCGGCGCGTCACTCGTCGTCGAGGTGGCGTTCGGCTACGCGGGAGCCGGTAGCCTGCTCGTCACCCTCATCGCGAACCGCGACACCGTCCCAGTCGCCACCCTGGTGACCATCGCGGCCGGAGTCACCGCCACATCGTTGGCCATCGCCGATCTGGTCACAGAGTCCGCACCCCGGCGGTGGCTCCGGTGACACACGCGCACCTCGTCCGCGCACTCCTCGTCGGACTGCTCACGACGGGCCTCGCGGTCGCGCTACTCGGCCCCTTCGTGGCGCCGGTGCTCGGATTTCCCGACCCGGACGGCGTGGCCGGCGGAGCGTTCACCCAGGACCATGCGGTGTGGGGTACCGACCGGCTGGGACGGGACGTCCTGGCGCGGGCCTTTCACGGCAACCTGCCGCTCGTCGCGATCTCCGTGACGGCAGCCTTCCTGTCAACCGCGACAGGAGCCGTCATCGGCCTCACGCTCGCCTGGATCCCCCCGCTGCGGCCGGTCGTTCGATTTGCGACCGACGTGCTGGTCACCCTCCCCCCGGTGCTCATCATCCTGGTTGTGGCGACGGCTGGAAACGGCTCGGCCGTGGTCGTGGGGGCGGTGACGACAGTCCTGTTCATTCCGGTGAGCTCGCGATATCTGGAAGCCGCGAGCGCACCCCTTCTCGACTCCGGGTTCGTCGAGGTCGCGCGCGCGGAGGGACGGACGCGACTGGATGTCACAGTGCGGGAGGTTGTCCCGGGCCTGTCCCGCCCGCTGCTCACCGAGCTGTCCGTGCGCTTCACCAGCGCCGTCTACCTGGTGAGCACGCTGGCGTTCCTCGGCGGCGGGTTGGGTGGGGGCGGCGACGACTGGGCGTCGACCGTCCGGGATTCGATCGCCGGGGTGACCCTCAACCCGTGGTCCGTGATCGTGCCCGCGATAGGGATCGCGCTACTGACGGTGCCGCCCGCGCTGCTCGCCGATAGGGAAGGGCACGGAACGATCTGATGGTGACCGCCTCCGCCCTCTCCGTACGTGACCTGGTGATTTGGGACCGGACAGGCTCGCCGCGTCTTGAGGTACCGCGGTTGGACATCGAACCCGGCGAACGCCTGGTATTGGTGGGACCGTCCGGAGCCGGCAAGTCGACCCTCGCCCGCTCCTTTCTCGGCGACCTCTCCCCCGGCCTGTGCGTGGCCTCTGGTGCTGTCACCATCGACGGCGTGGACGCACTGGGGGCGAGCGCCCGGCAGGTCCGCCTGCTGCGTCGTCGCAGCTGCTTCGTCGACCAGGACCCGGGCGTTGCCCTGACGCCGTGGCGCCGGATCGATCAGCTCACCGAGGAGAACGCGGCCCGCCCGGGACTGGGCATCAACTACGCGCGGGAACTGGGCCTGCCCGTCGACGAGGACTGGCTGCGGCGCCGACCGGGTCAGCTCAGTGGTGGTCAGCGGCGAAGGGTGGCCATAGCGCGGGCTCTGTCCGTCGACCCGGGTCTAGTGGTGCTCGACGAGCCCACGGCCGGACTCGACCCGGACACCGCCCGGGCCTTCACCGAGTTAATCCTCTCCGTGACCGCGGGCAGAACTCTCGTCCTGGTGACCCATGACGCCCGCCTGGCGCGCGCGGTCGGGGGGAGAGTCGTGACGGTGGACGACGGTCGCCTGAGACAGGGGGCGCCGCCGGCGGACGAGGGCCGGGGGGCGACGCGCCAGGCACCCGAACCGGCATGGACACCTGCCGGCCTGTCCTTCGACTCACTCGCCGTGGCCCACCCGTACACCGCTCCCATCGGCCCACTTGACGCTGTCGTGCCGACCGGGGCACTCGTCGCCCTGGCGGGCCGCTCGGGCTCAGGGAAATCGACGCTGCTGCGCTGCGCCGCGGGTCTCCATCCTCCGGTCCGGGGGCGCGTGCTGATCCACGGAGAGCAGCTGGCCCCGCGGGTAGAGGACCGGCCGCGCGCCCAC
>NZ_JAALED010000141.1:0-2526 GCF_014145155.1 Dietzia sp. B19
GGCGACCTCCTCCGCCGCCGCCGCCAGGTCCTCACTGTTCAGGGTGGGGGTTCCCGCCACGCCCTTCCCGTCCGCCACGGCGGAGATCCCGAACACCCCCCGGTCGAGCAACGCGCCGAGCCGTCCGAGGTTGCCGGGCACCGCGGCGCCCCACAGGCCCACGTCGACGGACGACTCGCCGGTCACCCCCTCCCGCCACCGGTCCACCTGCTCCGGGTCGGTGGCCGACGGGTCGCCGTTCGTCCCGTAGTCGACCACGGTGGTGATCCCCCCGAGGGCGGCCGAACGGGTGCCCACCGCGACGTCCTCGGTGCTCACGTGCGGGTCCACCAGCCCGGGCATCAGAACGACGTCGTCACCCAGATCGATCGTGTGATCACCCGCCAACCCGATGTCCCGTGCCTCGGACCCGGTCCGCACGGAGGAGATCACGCCGCCGTCCACTGCGACCGCCGCCTGCTGGATACGACCGTCGACCACGGCGCGGCGGGCGTGGATCAGGAGCTCGTACCTGGCCACGGATCGGTCCTCCTACGTCTAGACAAATTTCTGTGACACCCTCGGGCGTCATTGTCCCCCACGGCCGAGGTCTTCCGGGGCAGCGTCGCCGGATAGCGTGGAGGGAGACCGAACTCAGACCAGGAGGGCCCGCCATGACCGACACCCCCACCGGATTCGTCCCCACCGCCGACCTCGTCGACGAGATCGGCGAGGGCGTCCGGAGTTGCGACACCCAGTTCCGCGACCTCGGCGGCCGCACCGAGTTCTTCGGCCCGGTCTCCACGGTCCGGTGCTTCCAGGACAACGCGCTGCTCAAGAGCGTTCTGGGTGAGCCCGGAGAGGGTCGGGTCCTGGTGATCGACGGTGATGCGAGTGTGCACACGGCGCTCGTCGGCGACCTCATCGCGGAACTCGGTCGATCCAACGGATGGGCCGGCGTGGTGGTCCACGGCGCGATCCGCGACTCCGCGGTGATCGGCACGATGGACTTCGGGTGCAAGGCCCTCGGGACCAACCCCCGCAAGTCGTCCAAGACGGGCGCCGGGGAGCGGGATGTCACCGTGAGTTTCGGCGGGGTCGACTTCGTCCCCGGCGACATGCTCTACGCGGACTCCGACGGGATCGTGGTGCGCTGACCCCGGCGCGCACCCCACGCCGGGGCGTGGCGGCCGACGGGGTCGCCGAGCGGTCAGCGGATCAGGACGCGCCCGCGAAGGTGCCGACCGAGCCGACCGACAGCTCGCCGATCGAGGCCTCCGGCCCGTAACTGCCCAACGACCCGGGCGCGTACGACCCGGTCGAGTTGGGCACGTCGACGGAGAGGACGACGGACCCGGTGTTGATGAGCGTCGTCAGCAGGTTCATCAGCGAGCCTGTGCCGAGGGAGCCGTAGCCCAGACTGCCGAGCGCGTCGATGGTCGCGGGATCGACCGACATGCACCGGGCGCCGTTCATCGTCTGGATCCACACGCAGAACGGGTCCGTCGGCTCCTCGGGCGCCGCCGTCGCCGACCCGGCCCCGGAGAGCAGGGCGGTGGCCATCAGAGCGGACGACGCCGCGGCGAGCAGGGTGGTGCGCATGTCAGGAAACCTCCGGGTAGGCACCCCACCCGGGCGTGGGGCTGTCCTCACGAAGTGTAACGGGTATCACACCGTCCGCGACCGGCGCCCCGGACGGGTCATGCCTCGCGTCTGATCCACCGCAGGAGCGGGCCGAGGGAGACCCGGTCGGTGAGATCCAGCCCGCCCAGCTCGAGCATCGACTGCTCCTCCGGGGTGAGATCCGGTTTGCGGCGCAGTGCCGCCAGCGCGGTCTTGATCCCCAGCCGCTGCCGGAACCCGAGTTGGTCGGGGGTCACCACGCCGCGCAACTGGAACAGCTTGAGGTCCCGGAGCTGGTCGGCGGAGAACTCGCTCGACATCAGGTCGATCCGGGCGTCGTCGGTGACCGGGGTGGGGCCCACCATGACGACGGCGACCCGGCGACCGGCCTCCACGAGCGCCTCCCAGTTGTCCTTAATGAACCCCGAGCCGCCCAGACCGCCACCCGGACGCATGCCCGTCACCAGGACCACCGTCCCGGCCACCACGAGCTCGGCGGGATCCACGGCGTCGTGGTGGGAGCTGCGGGCGTCGAACTCCTCCGCCACCCAGTCCGCGTAGCGGCGGGCCCCCGGGTCGTCGTCGTGCAGCACCACCGGGGCCGGCACGGCGCCGGACGTCATCTCGTTCACTGAGGCCTCCCCTGCCCGTCACGGGCGACCACGCGGGCCGCGCGGCCACCGAACGCCACCACGTCGCCGTCGGCCAGTCCGCGACCGCGCCGCACGTCGACCTCCCCGTTGACGCTGACCGCGCCCGCCGCGACGGCGTCCTTGGCCTCCGCCCCCGAATCGAGCAGCGAGGCCAGCTTGAGGAACTGGCCGAGCGTGAGCTTGCTGCCCAGATCACATTCGACGTCGTCCACTGGTGGACCGGCCGGCGGTGTCACCCGCGCGGCCCGTCCGCGTCCTGCGATATGGCGGA
>NZ_JAALED010000141.1:2579-14022 GCF_014145155.1 Dietzia sp. B19
CCGTCGTCAGGGGGCGGGACCAGAGGGTGGGGCCTGCTCCTCCGGTGGCACCGCACGACCACGCCTCGTGACCAGTGCCAGACCCATCCCGCCGGCGATGAGGACCGCGGCGGCCAGGCCCAGCGCGACGGTCTGCACCCCGGAGATGCCCAGGGAGGACGAGTCCGGGCCGTCCCCGGCGTCCGGCGAGTCCCCCTCCACCGGGAGCGGGGGGAGTTCGCTGAGCACCGGGAGATCGGTCACCTCGACCCTCGCCCCGGAGCCGGTCCCCTGTGCGGAGGCCGCGGGCCCACCGATCATCGCGACCGACAGCCACAGCGCGACCACGAGCGCCACGACCAGGCCGACGAACACGGCACCGGACACGGCGGCAGGGCGACGGCGGACCATGTATGCCTTCCGTGACGGCGGCCGGGGTGGCCTGGATCGAATTGCCTCACATCTTAGGTTCTATTAAGGCGAAACGATACCCCGCCGTGCTCCCCCGGGCGCGCGTCCCCCGGTCAGCGCTGTGCGACGTCCGTGGGTCGAACGGGCGACGGGAGGGCCGTCTCCCCCATGAGGAAGCGGTCGACCGAGGCCGCGGCGGCGCGCCCCTCGGCGATCGCCCACACGATCAGGGACTGGCCACGTCCCATGTCCCCGGCGACGAACACACCGTCGACGTTGGTGGCGTACGTGTCGTCCCTGTCGACGTTGCCCCGGTCGCTGAAGTCCACGCCCAGGTCGGAGCACAATCCGGTCTTCTGCGCGCCCGTGAACCCCATGGCCAGCAGGACCAGGTCCGCCGGGTACTCGAAGTCGGTGCCGGGCACCGGCTCGAAGCGCCCGTCGACCATCTTGACCTCGGAACCCTTGAGCGCTGTCACATGGCCGCCCTCGCCGAGGAACTCGGCGGTGGAGACGCTGTAGACCCGCTCGCCGTTCTCCTCGTGCGCAGACGCCGTGCGGAACATCAGCGGGTACACGGGCCACGGGGTCGAGGCGGCACGGGTGGCGGGCGGCCTGGGCATGATCTCGAAGCTCTTGACCGACTTCGCACCCTGGCGGGTGGCCGTTCCCAGGCAGTCGGCGCCGGTGTCGCCGCCGCCGATGATGATCACGTGCTTATCCCGCGCGTGGATCTCCGGCAGGCCGTCGGAGTCCACCACCGGGTCACCGACCGCGGCCTTGTTGGCCAGCGGCAGGTAGTCCATCGCCTGGTGGATCCCGTCGAGCTCGCGGCCCGGGACCGGGAGGTCCCGTCGCATGGTGGCGCCGCCGCAGAGGACGACCGCGTCGAACTCGCCGCGCAGCTGTGAGGCGGTGATGTCCTTGCCCACGTTGACGCCGGCGCGGAACACCGTGCCCTCCGCCTCCATCTGGGCGAGGCGCCGGTCGATGATCTCCTTCTCCATCTTGAACTCGGGGATCCCGTAGCGCATCAGACCACCGATACGGTCATCGCGCTCGAAGACCGTCACCGAGTGCCCGGCGCGGGTGAGCTGCTGCGCGGCCGCCAACCCCGCCGGGCCGGAACCCACGACCGCCACCGACTGGCCGGTGCGGAACGAGGGGATCACCGGATCCATGGGACCGTCCTCCCATGCCTTCTCGGCGATCTCCACCTCGATCTGCTTGATCGTCACCGCCGGCTGGTTGATGCCCAGGACGCAGGAGCCCTCACACGGGGCCGGGCAGAGCCGCCCCGTGAACTCGGGGAAGTTGTTGGTGGCGTGCAGACGATCCACCGCCGCGTCCCACCGCCCGCGGTGCACGAGGTCGTTCCACTCCGGGATGATGTTGCCGAGCGGGCAACCCTGGTGACAGAACGGGATGCCGCAGCCCATGCAGCGACTGGCCTGGGTCTTCAGGTCGTCCTCCGGGAGGGTGGTCGACTCGTAGACCTCCTTCCAGTCCATGATCCGCAGATCCACCGGACGACGCTCGGGGAGCTCCCGTTCGGTGTGCTTGAGAAAGCCCTTCGGGTCAGCCATTTGCGGCCTCCATGATCGCCTCGTCCACGTTGCGTCCGTCCTTCTCCGCCTGCTCGATGGCGAGCAGCACGCGCTTGTAGTCGCGCGGCATGATCTTGACGAAGTGATTCACGTTCTGCGCCCAACCGGACAGGATCTCCCGCGCCCGGGTCGAATCGGTCTCGGCGGCGTGCCGCTCGACGATCCGGTGCAGGAACTCGACGTCCTCCGTCAGCAGTTCCTCGATCTCGACGAGCTCGTCGTTGAGGTTCACGGGCAGCTGCCCGTCCGGGTCGTAGAAGTACGCGACACCGCCCGACATGCCGGCGGCCACGTTGCGCCCGGTCGACCCGAGCACCACGACCTGACCACCCGTCATGTACTCGCACGCGTGGTCACCCACGCCCTCGACCACAGCGGTGACGCCGGAGTTGCGGACGCAGAAGCGCTCGCCCACCATTCCCCGCAGGTAGATCTCACCGCTGGTCGCGCCGTAACAGATCACGTTCCCGGCGATGATGTTGTCCTCCGCCACGAAGTCCGGGGCCGCGTCCAGGGCGGGCCGGACCACGATCCGACCACCCGACAGTCCCTTGCCCACGTAGTCGTTGGCGTCACCGAAGACACGCTGGGTCACGCCGGCGGCGAGGAACGCCCCGAACGAGTTGCCCGCCGAACCGGTGAAGGTGAGGTCGATGGACCCGTCCGGCAGGCCTGCGGCCCCGTACGCCTTGGAGATCTCGTGGCTGAGCATGGTGCCGACCGAGCGGTTGACGTTGCAGATCGGGTACCGACCGGTGGCCGGGCCGGACGACGGGTCGACGAGCACCGAACGGAAGTCCTCGATGAGCGTGCGGTCGAGCACTCCCTCCAGCTTGTGGTCCTGCTGCTTGGTGCAGCGCAGGTCCTGGTGCATGAAGGGCGAGTCCGCCTGGGCGAAGACCGGCTCGAGGTCCAGCTTGGCCGCCCGCTTGTTGTGGGCGAACGCACGGGACTTGTCGAGGCACTCGGAGTGTCCGATCGCCTCGTCGAGGGACCGGAAGCCCAGCTCGGCGAGGTACTCGCGGACCTCCTCCGCGACGAACTCCATGAAGTTCACCACGTACTCGGCCTTGCCGTTGAACCGCTCGCGCAGCACCGGGTTCTGGGTGGCCACACCCACCGGGCAGGTGTCGAGGTGGCAGACGCGCATCATGACGCAGCCGGCCACGACGAGCGGCGCGGTGGCGAACCCGAACTCCTCGCCACCGAGCAGCGCCGCCACGATCACGTCGCGCCCCGTCTTGAGCTGCCCGTCGACCTGGACGACGATGCGGTCGCGGAGCCCGTTGACCAGCAGCGTCTGCTGGGTCTCGGCCAGGCCCAGCTCCCACGGTCCACCGGCGTGCTTGAGCGAGGTCAGCGGCGAGGCACCCGTGCCACCGTCGTGGCCCGAGATCAGCACCACGTCGGCGTGTGTCTTGGACACGCCCGTCGCGACGGTTCCCACGCCCTGCTCGGCGACGAGCTTGACGTGGATCCGAGCCTCGGGGTTGGCGTTCTTCAGGTCATAGATGAGCTGCGCCAGGTCCTCGATCGAGTAGATGTCGTGGTGCGGCGGGGGCGAGATCAACCCGACGCCCGGCGTGGAACCACGGACCTCGGCCACCCAGGGGTACACCTTGCCCGGCGGCAGCTGGCCGCCCTCGCCCGGCTTGGCGCCCTGGGCCATCTTGATCTGGATGTCGGTGCAGTTGGCCAGGTAGTTGCTGGTCACACCGAACCGGCCGGAGGCGACCTGCTTGATGGCCGACCGGCGCCAGTCCCCGTTGGGGTCGGGGCTGAACCTGGCGATGGACTCGCCGCCCTCACCCGAGTTGGACCGGGCGAGCAGGCGGTTCATCGCGATCGCGAGGGTCTCGTGCGCCTCCGCGGAGATGGAGCCGTAGCTCATCGCCCCGGTGGAGAACCGCTTGACGATCTCCGACACCGGCTCGACCTCGTCGATCGACACCGGCGGGCGGGTGCTCTTGAGCTCGAAAAGACCGCGCAGCGTGGCGAGACGCTCCGACTGGTCGTCGACGAGCCGCGAGTACTCCTTGAAGATCTCGTATCGGCCGGACCGCGTGGAGTGCTGGAGCTTGAACACCGTGTCCGGGTTGAACAGGTGGTACTCGCCCTCGCGCCGCCACTGGTACTCGCCACCGATCTCGAGCTCGCGGTGGGCGGCCTCCTCGGGACGCGGCAGGAAGGCGAAGCGGTGCCGACGGGCCACGTCCTCGGCGATCTCGTCGAGGCCGATCCCGTCGATCGGGCTGACCGAGCCGGTGAAGTACTCGTCGCACAGTTCCTGCGACAACCCGGTGATGTCGAACAGCTGGGCGCCAGTGTAGGAGGCGAGCGTGGAGATGCCCATCTTGGACATCACCTTGAGCACGCCCTTGGCGGCCGCCTTGCGGTAGTTGGCGCAGGCCTCGACCGTGTCGATCCCGGCGAGGTCGCCCGTCTTGACGAGCTCGTCGATCGACTCGAAGGCCATGTAGGGGTTGATGGCGTTGGCTCCGTAGCCGAACAGCACCGCCATGTGGTGCACCTCGCGGGCGTCGCCCGACTCCACCACGAGGCTGACCCGGGTGCGGGTCTTCTCGCGGACGAGGTGGTGATGCACGGCGGAGGTCAACAGCAGCGACGGGATGGGCGCGTTGCGCTCGTCGGACTCACGGTCCGAGAGCACGATGACGGCGGCACCGTCCTCGATCGCGTCCGAGACCTCGCGCCGGATGCGGTCCAGCGCGATACGGAGGCCCCGCCCGCCGTGGGCGACGTTGTACAGACCGCGGACGGTCACCGCGCGAAGCGCCGGGCGGGAGTCCCCCGCCGCCCGCAGCGTGGCGAGCTCGGAGTTGCCCAGGATCGGGTTGTCGAGCTTGATCTGCCGACAGGAGTCCGGGCCGGGGTTGATGAGGTCACCCTCGGGACCGAGCGTCACCCCGTAGCTCGTGACGAGCTCTTCGCGGATGGCGTCGAGCGGCGGGTTGGTGACCTGCGCGAACCGCTGGGCGAAGTAGTCGAACAGCATCCGGGCCCGCTGGGACAGCACGGGAAGCGGGGTGTCCGTACCCATCGACCCGGTCGCCTCTGCGCCGACACCGGCCATCGGGGAGACGAGGATGCGGAGCTCCTCCTCGGTGTAGCCGAAGACCCGCTGCCGCAGCACCACGCGCTCGTGGCTCATGATCTCCTGGCTGACCTGGGGCAGGTCGCCGAGTCGTACCATGCCCTCGTCGAGCCACTGCTGGTAGGGGTGCTCGGCGGCGAGCTGCTCCTTGATCTCCTGGTCGTCGATGATCCGCCCCGCGGCGGTGTCGACCAGGAACATGCGGCCGGGCCGCAGGCGGGTCTTGGTGACCACCTTGTCCTGCGGGATGTCCAGGACGCCGACCTCGGAGGCCATGACGACGAGACCGTCGTCGGTGACCCAGATCCGCGAGGGGCGCAGGCCGTTGCGGTCGAGGACCGCTCCGATCACGGTGCCGTCGGTGAAGGTGATCGACGCCGGACCGTCCCAGGCCTCCATGAGCGAGGCGTGGTACTCGTAGAACGCCCGCTTGGCGGGGTCCATGGTCTCGTGACGCTCCCAGGCCTCGGGCACCATCATGAGCACGGCGTGCGGAAGGGTCCGGCCGGCCAGAGTCAGCAGCTCGAGCGCCTCGTCGAACCGCGCGGTGTCCGATCCACCGGGGGTGCAGATGGGCAGGGCCGCCGACAGGTCCTCGATGTGCTCGCTCGACATGAGCGACTCACGGGCCCGCATCCAGTTCTCGTTGCCGCGGGCGGTGTTGATCTCCCCGTTGTGCGCGACGTAGCGGAACGGATGCGCGAGCGGCCAGGCCGGGAAGGTGTTGGTGGAGAAGCGGGAGTGGACGATGCCCAGGGCGGACTCCACGCGCTCGTCCTGCAGGTCGAGGTAGAACTCGGGGAGCTGCTTCTCCGTGAGCATGCCCTTGTAGACGAAGGTCCGGGGGCTCAGTGACGGGAAGTACACGGTCTCCGAGCCCAGGTCGCCCTTGCCGGGCCCCTTGGATCCGAGCTCGTGCTCGCACCGCTTGCGGACCACGAAGCACTTCCGCTCGAGTGCGAGCTCGGTGAGCAGGGCGCCGTCGGCACCCGCGGCCTTGACGAAGATCTGGTGGATGGTCGGCTGGGCGTCGCGGGAGATCGCGCCGACCGTCGAGTCGTCGACCGGGACCTCACGCCATCCGATGACAGTGACGCCCTGCTCGGCGGCGATCCTCTCCACCAGGCGCTTGGCGTCCATCGCCAGCATCCGTGACTGGGGGAGAAAACAGAGGCCGGTCGCGTACGCACCGGCCTCGGGCAGTTCCAGGTCCTGCTCATCGCGCATCACCTCGCGGAAGAACCGGTCCGGTACCTGGATCATCAGACCCGTGCCGTCACCGGTGTTCGCCTCGGCGCCGACAGCGCCCCGGTGCTCGAGGTTGACGAGCGCGGCGATCGCCTTCTCGACGATGTCCCGGGACTGACGTCCGTACATGTCCACGACGAACGCGACACCACAGGAATCGTGTTCATATTCAGGGCGGTACAGGCCTCTGGGGCCGGGAGTCGTCATCATCTGCTCGCCTTCGTTTGTCGACGGGCGGACTCCGTGGTGGCTGGAGCACCCGCACTCAGATCACCGTGGTGCTCTGGCCCGCAAATAATATGGGGAAAAGGGGGTAGCCGCACAATTGGGTTTCGTCAATCGACGCGGACTGACGTGGGACACGGATTCCACCCTGTGAGATTTCTCTCAGGTCACGGGCTCTCTCGCTCCCGAAATGGCAACTGCCCCGCTCCGAGTGGACCACTCGGAGCGGGGCAGTTGGGGTGTCAGATCACCGGATGAACGGCAACGGGGGCAGGGTGACGCCGTCCGGCAGCGCCACCTCGTAGTCGCCGAGCGAACCCGTGGTGACGATGGCCGCGTTGGCGGTGACCGCGACCCCACCCTGGGCGCCCGGCTCACCACCGCGACCGTTGGGGGTGACCGGCCCCGGGGCCGGTGGAGCCTCGACGACGGGCTGGAAAGGAGCTGGTCCCGGCATGGCCGAACCTGCCAACGGGGGGAATCCCGGAAGCTCTGGGAGTTGGATGTTCAGGTCCATCAGGGACTGCCCGATCATCGGGGCAGCGGCGATCGAGCCGCCGATGAGGACCACCGGGAGCAGGATCGGAAGTGAACCGACCGCAGAGCCGACAGTCGAGCCCAGCGGGGCGAGCGACGCGGTCAGGGAACCGATCGGGGCGAGAGACCCCTCCACCGAACCCGGCTCCAGCGACCCCATCGGGAGCGAGCCCTCCAACGAACCGTCGTCGAGGGAACCGGGCTCGACGGAGCCCTCGAGGGAGCCGTCCAGCGACCCGGCCTCGGACCCCGCCGACAGCGGAGCGAGCGACCCGGGCTCCAGCGAGCCCTCCAACGATCCGGCGTCAGACCCGGCCGAGAGCGGCGCAAGCGAACCGGGGGCGAGGGACCCGTCGCCCGCCTCGGAGCCCGACGACCCGAGCGCCAACAGCAGGCCCAACCCAACGAGCGAACCCAGCTCAGCCGAACCGAGTTCGCTCGACCCCTCCAACGAGCCGCCGAGCGAACCCTCCAGCGCGTCAGACCCGGCCTCAGAACCAGCGAACACCGGATCAAGAGACCCGGGCTCCAGGGAACCATCCAGCGAACCCGGCTGCTCCAGAGAACCCTCCACGGACCCCTCCAGCGCATCGGACCCGGCTTCAGAGCCTGCGAACACCGGATCGAGGGAACCAGGTCCCAGCGACCCAGCCGGCAGGCCGACGTCTTCCGAACCTGAGGAAACTTCGTTGAGAGACCCGGGCTCTCCCGAGCCCAGCGCAAGTTCGAGGTCCAGCGCGAGACCCAAGCTCTGGCCCAATCCCAAACCGGCACCTAGACCGAGATCCGCCGATCCCGTCTGGGAATTGGCGACCGCCGGGGAGCCGACGGCGGCAAGCGCCACCGCCCCAGCGAGCGCCGCCATTCTCAGATGACGCGAACGCTTAAATGACATTGTCGCCCCTCTTTCCGTCGTGTATGCCGTAGGCCGCCGAAGGACCACTAGCACTTGCTCTCCTACTCGATATGCACATCGTGAAATCTCAGGATAGTGTTACTTCCGTCACAGTTCCACCGGTGCGGCGGAAATCTCCTCTCGTCGTCGTCGGGTGTTCCCCCCGACCACCTAGGCTCGCCGGGTGACCACCGCTCCAGACTCCCCGTCGGCCTTGCACAGGCCGCTCCGGAGCCAGCCGCTCCGCCGGATGGCGGACGGGACCGTCAAGCAGATCAACCCCTTCACCGGCACCGAGGTCTGGACGGTTCCCGGCCGCGGCCACCGCCCCGTCGACCATCCGCCAGGCGAGGTCCTCCCGGTGGACCCCCACGCGGCCGAGACGTACTGCGCGTTCTGCGTGACCCGGCTGCGCGAGACCACTCCGGAGAAGTCACGGCTGGTGCGCGACGGCGACACGTGGACGACGCTCGACCGGGTGGCCGCGCACGAGCTCGGCCTCACGACCCCTGAGTTCCGGCTCTTCGGCAACCTCTTCGAGATCGTGTCGCTGGACTACTGGAGAGCGGTCCACGGATACCGGATCCCGGCCCGGGCCGCCGCGCACCAGACCGCCTATCTCGGGACCGACGAGGGCGCCGACCACGTCCGCGCTCTGGTCCGCACCAGGATCGCCGCCGCACAGGGGGATCCGGCGGACGCCGAGTCCATGACGACCGCGGAGCTGGCCGCCCACTCCGAGAGCTTCTTCGGTGGCTGCCACGACGTCGTGGTGGCCCGCCGCCACCTCACCGACGGCGCCACGAGTTCCGACCGCCACGCCTCCTCCGGGTGCCTCGACCCGGACGAGCACCAGCAGTTCATCGCCTTCACCGTCCGCGCCATGCGGAACCTGTACACCGACAACCCCCATGCCCGGTACGTGTCGGTGTTCCAGAACTGGCTGCGTCCCGCGGGCGCGTCGTTCGCACACCTGCACAAGCAACTCGTGGCGATCGACGAGGTCCCGGCGAAGACCGGTCGCGAGGTGGCCGCCCTCGCCTCGGAGCCGGACCTCTACTCCACGCTCGGGGTCGACCACGCGGCCTCGGAGGGGCTGGTGCTGGCGGCCAACGAGCACGCGGTGGCGGTGGTCGGGGTGGGGCACCGCTATCCCGCCCTCGTCATCTATTCGCGCTCCGCCGCGAGCGAGCCCTGGGAGCACTCCCCGGACGAGCTCCGCGGGGTCTCCGACCTCCTGCACGCCTGCCACGCCGCCACGGGCCCCCTGGTGCCCACCAACGAGGAGTGGCACACCCGGCCACCGGGGGTCAGCGCGGCGATGCCGTGGCGGATCGTGCTCAAGTGGCGGATCTCGAACCCCGCCGGATTCGAGGGGGCGACCGGGATCTACGTCAACACGATCGACCCGTGGGCCCTGCGCGATCGGGTCGCGCCGCGGTTGGTCGAACTGCGTGACTCGGGTCGGATCGCCGACATGGCGCTCGGGGCGGAGTGCGGGGACGTGCGGGGGTCCTTGCGCTCCAGGTGAGGCCGGGCGAGGAGCGGGACGGGATCGACGACGAGGTGGGACGACGACGAGGTGGTCAGGTGAGCACCGGGGGCGCCCCCGCCTAGATCGCGCGTCTCGCCCGACCCCGGGGGAGCCTGGCGGCGGTGGCCTCACGGATGCCCGGTACGGAGGCGGGGATCACGACGGGCCCGGAGAGCGACGGGTCGAGCAGCATCGCCGTGGGGGTCTCCTCCGAGCCCATGTTGATGCGGCGGCAGAGCTCGTAGGCGTCCTCGTCCCGCCAGATGTTGACCCAGTGCACCTCGAGCCCCTCCCGGGCGGCGCGCCGACGCAGCGCGGAGGAGTACGGGCACCCGGGGCGCCACAACACCACCACGGCGTGCTCCACGCAGGAGCTGCGCACCGACTGCAGGGGCTCGTGACCGGTGACCCTGAGCGGCGAGTTCCACAGAGCCGCCACCGCGGTCACCGCCAACACCAGCAGCGCCGGTGCCGCGCCGTGACCGAACCCCACGATGGTCCAGGCGAGCGCGCACCCCACGGCCACGACGGCCGCGGGGCCGAACCAGTGGCCGGGGACGATCTCGCGCCCCGCCCGGGCGAAGGGGTGTGTCACGCGGACGACCATACGCGTCCCGGATCCCGGTCCGCCCGTGCATTAACCGAATTGTGATGCGTCCACGATCGGCTCTCCGCCCGTCGTCCGTGACGGTAGCGTCGGAGCGATGACGGACTCGCGCCCGCCGACCCCGGCCCCGCCGACCAGCACCCGGAAGCTCCGCGACCTCACGGGACCCGGGATCACCACCGCGTTCGGTATGGAGGGGACCGATCTGGGGATCACCGCCAGGACGCCCTCCGGGCGCCTGCTCGCCGTGTTCGGCGACACCTTCGCGGGAGCGGGGATGGGAGCCCCCCACGTGGGGCGCCCCCACCCGGGGATCGCCGAGTGCTCCCCCACCACCGACGAGCGACCGGGGCCGGGCAACCCCGACTGGCGGTCCCCCGTCGGCCTGTTCGCCGACGACGCCGCCCCGGGCGGGGGCCTGGTGTGGACGGGCGCGGCCGGTCCCGGCCCGCCGGACTACGCGGGGCAACTCATCGACTACGTCCACGGCCGGGGTTGTTCCACCGTCCTCCCCGGCGACGTCCTGACCCTCGGCGACACGATGTATCTCCACGTCATGGTCAACGAGGGACTGGGGACGGTCACCCGGACCGAGATCCACCGCTCGGTCGACGACGGGAGCACCTGGGAGCCGACCGGTGTCACGTTCTCCCCCCGGCTCGAGGGCGGGCACCGCCAGCTGTGGACGTGGGAGACAGGTGGGGACGGATTCGTCTACGTCATGTCGACCGGGTTCCAGCGGGACAAGGGGGTCATCCTCATGCGGGTCCGCGAGGAGCACCTGGCGGATCCCGGCGTCAACGGGTGGCAGACGTGGGGCTACCGCGAGGGCGCCTGGGACTGGGGCAACCCCACGACCATCGTGCTTCCGGGCCGCATCGGCGAGATGTACCTGCGGCGGTGCGAGGACTTCTGGACCCTCACCTACTTCGACGCCGAGCACTACCGGATCGACTGCCTCACCTTCCCGCACATCGGCGCCGACCTACTGGACAGGTCGGTGACGACCCACACCACGCTCCTGCACGGCTGTGCCTGGGGCGACGAGTCCGACGGCTCAGATCCCGCCGCGGGTCCGGCACGCGTCGCCCAGCTCTACTGCGGCTGCCCGGTCCCGGGGTCCACCCCCGAGGAGTGGCACGTGGTCGTGAGCCAGTGGAACACCCACGACTCGGCCGCGGGCCCCGCCGGCTGGCCGTACCGCTCCATGCAGTTCGTGGGGTCCATCCCGCGTCCGCCGGGGACACGGGCCGGGGACCGACCCGCCGCGGGCGCGTAGGTCCGC
>NZ_JAALED010000142.1:0-1843 GCF_014145155.1 Dietzia sp. B19
CTCGGCGAGGTTCGGGAACTCGGAGACACCGGTGATCGGCGCTGTGCGGTGGGCGATGTCGGCATCGCGGGCCTCGCGGACCCGGGCGATCGCGGCGGCGACGCTCCCCGAGGCGATGGCGGCGGCGAGTCCTCCCTCGGCCTCGACGGTCTGGAACGCGGACCAGGCGGCCTCGGCGAGCGAGTCGGTGAGCGACTCGACGTACCAGGATCCTCCGGCGGGATCGACCACATGCCCCAGGTGGGACTCCTCGAGCAGCAGCAGTTGGGTGTTGCGTGCGATGCGCTCGGCGAAGGCCGGTGAGGCGCTCTCCAGGCCCCCGGGCAGGGAGGCGTCGAACGGCAGGACGGTGACGGAGGTGGCACCGCCGACCCCGGCCCCGAACGAGGCGAGAGTGGTGCGCAGCATGTTCACCCACGGGTCGCGTCGCGCCATCATGGCCGAGGAGGTGACGGCGTGCTGAGGCGCATTCCCCGCGTCGGGTGCGCCCAGGAGTTCGGCGACGCGGGCCCACATCAGGCGCCCGGCACGGAACTTGGCGATCGAGACGAACTGGTCGTCCGTGGCGGACAACCGGAACGAGATCTGGCGCAGGGCGACCTCGACGTCGAGCCCCGCCGACATCAGCGCCCGGACGTACTCCAGGCCCGCGGCCACGGCGTAGGCGAGCTCCTGCGCGTCCCCGGCGCCGTCTGCGTGGAATACCGTGCCGTCGGCGACGAAGGTCCGGACGGTCTCCTCGCGCTCGGCCACACGGACGGCGAGGCCGACCGCCGCGTCGAGGTCGACCGATTCCGACGACGCGCCCGCGGCGTACGCGGAGGTGACCGGTGTCGCGCCGAGGTCGGCGATCACCGAGGACCGGTCGGTCACCCCGTCTCCTGCCGACCTGCGCTGGTCGAGCAGCTCCAGGAACGCGTCGGTGACCTCGACGAGGTCCGATCCGGCGTCGAAGGTCACCGGCGCGAGGTCCAGGTAGACGTCCTTGAGGACGGCGGCCACGTCGGCGGCCGGCACCCGCAACCACAGCGCGGACGCGCCCTGGCCGAGAAGGTCCAGGACCGAGGTGTTGACCTCGCTCGGGTCGCCCTTGGCCTCGACCCTGGCGCTGACGTGCCAGCCGTTCTCCGGGAGCCCCGACCGGTCCCCTCCCCGCACGAACGGGAACGACCCCGGAGCCGGGCGCTCGGGCGTCTCGTCGGCGCGCGTGTAGAGGGGGTTCACCTCGATCCCGTCGCGGGTCGTGGCCACGAGGGCGCGCCAGGCGTCCTCGGGCATCTCGGCGGGATCCTTGCGGGCGGCCTTCGCGAGGACGGCTCCCACAGAGGCGTACCAGGAGTGAAGGTCGGGACCTGTGGTCGGACTGGACACCGGTACCTCGTTCTCTTGTGGAGTGAAGGGGGTCACCACGGACTCTAATGCAGCCCCTCCCGCTGTCGAGACGTGACCATGTGTGCTGGGTCACCAGGGGTGGGCTCCGCGATCCCGGCGACTACAGTCGACCCGTGCGCGGACGGGTGATCTGGTGGGTGGCGGTCGTCCTGGCCCTGGTGGTGCTGGCCACCGTCGTCCCGACCCCGGGACTGGAGCAGCTGCGCGGTTGGGCGGATGAGCTGGGCCCGTGGTTCCCGGTCGCGTTCTTCTCCGCCTACGCGATCGTCACCGTGGCGCCGGTCCCCCGGTCGACCTTCACCTATTCGGCCGCTGTGCTCTTCGCTCCCGCGGTGGCGATCCCGTGGTCACTGGTGGCCTCCGGGATAGCGGCCACTCTCGCGTTCGTCGGCGTCCGCCGTCTGGGCCACCGCCGCACCGCCGCGCTGCGCGCGGACCCCCGCGTCGCGGC
>NZ_JAALED010000143.1:0-7991 GCF_014145155.1 Dietzia sp. B19
CGCCGCCGTTCGACAGGCCGCGGTGACGAGGGCCCGGCACCACCAGGCATCGGCGAGGAACCCCTCCCCGATCGACAGCGCACGGCCACGCTCCGTGGTCCCGCGGACCACGTCGTGGACGCCGGTGAGAGAGGCACAGACCCGGAAGCCCGCCCCGGGCAACGCCTCGAGACAGCCCGGCGACCCGTTCCACCGCGGTGGGGCGAACAGCCGCGTCCGAAGACCCATGTCGGCCATGATCCGGTCCGCGGCGGCCAGACGGACGGCCGCCTCCGCGGGTCCGATGGAGGCGAACTCGGGCCTGCGCGGTCGGGTCGCGGCCTCGTCGTAGCCGCCCAACACGATCGAGTCACCCCGCTCGCGACGGTGGCGTAGCCAGCCCTGCGTGGCCCTGTCCTCCGTCATCCGGTACTCGCGCCCCCGCCTCGGCGCGACGAGCAGCGAGACGGGCACCGACCGCCGCTCGAGTTCGCCGACCAGATCCACGGCACCCTCCAGCGTCGACTCCCGCAGGCCCGAGACGGAGACGATGAGGCGGGCGGTGGCCGGGCGCGGTGTCATGGAGCCCATCGTCGCAGCCGGTGATGACAGCGTGACGACGACGAGGTGTACGTCCGGTGTCCCGACCGGACGCGTGTCTTGACCGGAGGTGACGTCCCGGCCGGAGGTGACGCTCCGGGACGGGGTCAGACCGGGAGGACGTCCTCGATCGCCTCGGTGAGCTCGGGGGCACCGGGCTCCACCTTGGGGCGGAAGCGGCCCACGACCTCACCCGTCGGGGACAGCAGGAATTTCTCGAAGTTCCACTGCACGTCACCGGCCTCACCGTCTGCGTCGGCGACCGCGGTCAGTTCCGCGTACAGCGGGTGCCGGTCGGGGCCGTTGACGTCGACCTTGGCGGCCAGGGGGAAGGTGATGCCGTACTTCTCGGTGGTGAACTCCTTGATCGCGCCCTCGTCGCCGGGCTCCTGCCCCATGAACTGGTTGCACGGGAACCCCAGGACGAAGAACCCGCGGTCGCGATAGTCGTCGGCCAGCTCCTGCAGGCCCTCGTACTGCGGGGTGAGCCCGCACTCGCTCGCGACGTTGACCACCAGGACGGCGTGCCCCGAGTAGTCACCGAGTCGGGCCTGCTCGCCGTCGATGGTCGTGAAGGTGATGTCGTGGAGGCTGCTCATGTGAGCCAGCTTACGCGGTTGCCACCCTTGACATATCGTTGGGTTTTTACAACACTGCATTGCATGAGCCCAGTGCGACGGGGAGAAAAGCTCCCCATCTACAACCGGATCGCCGTCCTGCGGGCCGAGCACCGACTCAGCCGGGCCTCGCTCGCGGAACGGATCGAGGTCAACCCCCAGACCGTGGGTGCGCTCGAACGGGGCGACCACTACCCCAGCCTGGATCTGGCCTTCCGCATCTGCGCTGTGTTCGACCTGCCGGTCGAGGCCGTCTTCTCCCGGGAGGAGTTCCAGCCGATGTCCACCGAGATCTACCGCCGCACACGAGAGGACACTCCATGAGCACCGCGACCGACCACACCCTGACCTCCGCCGAGCGTCGCTACGAGAAGACCGTCGACCGGCTCTCCACCAGCCTGCTCTCGTGGCGCACCCCGGAACGCCGCCGACTGCTGGTCCGGTTGAACTGGGCATGCGTCGCGGTCATGGCAGCGATCGCCGTCGCCGGGTTCTTCTGGCTCCCGATCGTGATCGCCTGGCTGCCCATGACCGTGGCCATCTGCACGGTGTGGACGATGCTGCGCACCGTCATCGACGTCAAGGACTCCGCGCCGCCGCGCTACCTCGACGAGTTCGAGACACAGACCCTCCTGCACGCCAGATCCACCGCACTGTCGGTGCTCGTGGGAATCTGCTTCGTGATCGGACTGGTGCTGGTGTTCGGCTCCACGATGGAACTCGGCGACGGCCACCGCCTCGCCTACGCGATGGGCGGACTCGCTGTCCTGGCGGTGTTCGTCGGGGGGATCATCCCCGCCGCCGCGATGGCCGCGACCATGGACCCCGCCGACCCCGACGACCGCTGACCCCACCGCGGGGGTGTCGGGGCCGGACCCTAGCCGGCGCCGGCGGTGCGCACCGTCCACGCGTACTCGAACGCGGTCTGACGCCACCGCTCGTACCGTCCGGACACGCCCCCGTGGCCGGCGCTCATCTCGCAGCGCAACAGCACCGGGCGGTCCGCCGAGTCGGCCGAGGTCGACACCGCCCGGAGCCTGGCCACCCACTTGGCGGGCTCGACGTAGAGCACCCGGGTGTCGTTGAGCGAGGTCACCGCCAGGATCGCCGGGTAGTCCTTGGCCTCGACGTTCTCGTACGGCGCGTAGGAGGCCATGTAGTCGTAGACCTCCTCAGAGTGCAGCGGATCGCCCCACTCGTCCCACTCGATCACCGTCAGCGGGAGCTCCGGCATGAGGATCGAGGTGAGCGGATCGACGAACGGGACGACCGCCTGGATGCCGACGAACAATTCCGGCGCGAGGTTGGCCACAGCGCCCATGAGCAGGCCACCCGCGCTGCCGCCCTCCGCCACCAACCGGTCCGGGGCGGTGAGCCCGGAGTCGACCAGGTGCCGCGCGCAGTCGACGAAGTCCGTGAAGGTGTTCCGCTTGGTCAGGGTCTTGCCCTGCTCGTACCAGAGGCGCCCCATCTCACCGCCGCCCCGCACGTGCGCGACCGCGTAGGCCATCCCCCGGTCGAGCAGCGAGAGCCGGGCCACCGAGAAGGCGGGGTCGATGCTGGTCTCGTACGAACCGTAGCCGTACAGCAGGGTCGGAACCTGCTCGCCCGCGTCGATCCGGGCTGCGGTCTCCAGCGACATCACCAGGGAGATCGGCACCTGGGTGCCGTCCCCGGCGGTGGCCCAGTCCCGGCGCTGCACGTACCCGGCCGGGTCGTAGCCGCCCAGCACCTCCTGCTCGCGCAACAGGGTCCGCTCCCCCGTGGCCAGCGCCAGGGAGTAGATGCGGCCCGGGGTGACGAACGAGCCGAACCCGAACCTCAGCACCGGTGCGTCCCACTCCGGGTTCGACCCCGGGCCGGAGGTGAACAGTTCCTCGTCGAACTCCACGGGAGTGAACCCCGAATACGCCTCCACACCCACGGTCGACGCGGGATCCAGCGGCATCAGGGAGAACCGGGGCAGCGCCTGCTCCCGGTACCCGAGCACCAGCACACGGGCGAACGCGTCGACCCCCTCCACCCGCACGTCGTCGCGGTGCGGCACAAGCGGGTCCAGTTCGCGGAAGTCACGGTCGACCGGTCCGGCGGGCGCCTCGACCACGGCGAAGTTGGGCGACCCCGCGTTGTGGGTGATGAGGAAGCGATCCAAGCCGCCGACGACCGCGTGCTCGACGTCGTACTCGACGCCCTCCTCGCGAGGTCGTACGCACCAGAACTCGCCCGCCGGGTCGGCGGAGTCCAGGCACCACACCTCGGTGGTGATCTTGGACCCCGCGGCGATCTGCAGGTACTTCTCGCTGCGCGTCTCACCGACCCCGATCCAGTAGGACTCGTCGGGCTCGTGGAACACCTCGTCGTCGTCGTCCCGGGTCGTCCCCAGGCGGTGACGCCACACGGTGTCGGGGCGCCACGCCTCGTCGACCGTCACATAGAAGACGTACTGGCCGTCGCGGGACCAGGTGACCCCGGCAGCGATGCCGGAGATCTCCTCGTCCGGGGCCGTGTGGTCCGGGTCGAGGGAGCGGAACCGGAGGGTGTAGCGTTCGTCGCCCTCGGTGTCGGTGGCCCAGGCGAGGACGCGGCCGTCGTGGCTGACCGAGAACGCGCCGAGCGCGAAGTACTCGTGCCCCTCGGCCTCGGCGTTGCCGTCCAGCAACAGCTGCTCCCCGGGGAGCTCGACACCGGGCGAGACCTCAGGCGGGACCCACCCGGCCGGGTCGCCGGGATCCGCCACGAACTCGGGAGGCACGGGGACGCGGCAGTGCCGCGCGTAGGACAGGCCTTCCGATGTGCGGGAGAAGTACCACCAGCCGGCGGCCCGCACGGGAACCGACATGTCGGTCTCCTTGACGCGGGAACGGATCTCCTCGTAGACCTCGTCCTCGAGCGGCTTCTGCCCGGCCGTCATCGCGTCCGTGTACGCGTTCTCCGCCTCCAGGTACGCGCGGGTCGCCGGGGCGTCCTTGTCGCGCAGCCACTCGTAGTGGTCCACGAAGACGCGGCCGTGGTGCTCGCGGCGGTGGGGGCGACGCTCGGCCCGGGGAGGCTCGGGGACCCCCTGGTCGGCGGTGGTGGTGGCGTCGGTCCCGCTGCCGGTGGCGTCAGTGGCGCTCATGCGGACTCACCGCCGAGCCACTCCGAGAACCGCAGGCCGGAGATCCGCTCGTAGGCCTCGATGTACCGTGCCCGGGTCGCCTCGACCACCTCCGGCGGGAGCGGGGGCGGCGGGGAATCCGAGGATCGATCCCAGCCCGAGTCCGGTCCGGTGAGCCAGTCGCGCACGAACTGCTTGTCGAAGCTCGGCTGGACGCGGCCGGCCTCGTACCCGTCCGCCGGCCAGTACCGGGAGGAGTCCGGGGTGAGCACCTCGTCGGCCAGGATCAGCTCTCCCCCGGACAACCCGAACTCGAACTTGGTGTCCGCCAGCAGCACCCCACGGTCGGCGGCCATCTCGGCCGCCCGCGCGTACACCTCCAGCGTGGCGGTCCGGAGCCGGCCGGCCAGCTCGTCGCCGACGATCCCGGAGAGCTGGTCGAACGAGATGTTCTCGTCGTGGTCACCCACCGCGGCCTTGGTGGCGGGGGTGAAGATCGGCTCCGGCAGCAGGCTGGCCTCGACGAGCCCGTCGGGGAGCTCGACGCCGCACACTGATCCCGACTCGAGGTATTCGACCATTCCGGACCCGGTCAGGTAACCGCGGGCGACGCACTCGGCCTGCACCATCTCGAGGCGACGCACCACCATCGCGCGGCCGAGCACCTCGGCGGGGATCCGCTCGTCGTCCAGGGGCCCGGCCAGGTGGTTCGGCACGTCGAGAGCGTCGAAGAAGTAGGCGCTCATGGCGGTGAGCACCCGGCCCTTGTCCGGGATCGGCGTGCTCAGCACGTGGTCATACGCCGAGATCCGGTCGGTGGCCACCAGGAGCAGCGTCTCGCCGTCGATCTCGTATAACTCGCGGACCTTCCCGGCGGCGAGATGGCGGTAGGAAGAGAGCTCGGGTCGCATGGGCGCCAGCGTAGTCGGCGGGTGCCCACGCGGCCGCAGGCGCCGGGCGGGCGGTATCCGCCCCGACCGAGGGGACGTCAGCCCAGCCGCGCGTCCAGCCACTCCCCCAGCGCCGCGTACGCCTCGTCCGCACACAGGTCGTTGAACAGCTCGTGCAGGCCGCCCTCGAACTCCCGATAGGTGATCTCCGGCCGCGGGTCGTGGTCCGATCCCGCGACCTGGGCGAACCGGCGCGCGCCCTTCGGTGAGGTGATGGAGTCCGCAGACCCGTTGATCACCAGGGTCGGCAACCGCAGGGCGCTCGAGCGCTCCAGGAATTTCTGTCCGCCCGCGAGCAGCGTCCCGGCGGCCAACGCCGGCACCCCCTTGTGGTGCACGAGCGGGTCGGAGGTGTAGTCCGCCACGTACTCGGGGACGCGGGAGATCTCGTTCGGGTCCAGCTTCTCCACCGGGAGGAACGGCAGCATGCGGGCGATCACCGGGGCCGCCGCCCGGAGCGGCGCGGGTGTGCTCTCGCCCACGACGATGCCGGGAGAGGACAGGACCAGCCCCGCCAGGTCCCATGGGCGCCGCAGGGCGGACTCCCCCGCGATCAACCCGCCCATCGAGTGCCCCATGAGGAAACGGGGCAGGGACCCGGTCCCCACGCCCTCGGGGGTCCGGGTCCATTCCAGGACCGCGTCGCGGACGGCGAGGTTGTCCCGGATGTGGGCCTCCGTGGCGACCCTGGCCCGCGGACCGGGCGCCGAGCCGTGCCCCCGGAGGTCGTAGGTGACCACGTTCACGCCGCGGTCGACCAGGAACCCCACCGTCCGCCCGTACCGGCCGGAATGCTCACCGAAGCCGTGGACCAGCAGCACCAGGGCTCGTGGAGCCTCGGCGTGGTGCAGGGTCGCCTGCAGGCCGGAGGTGCCGGGGACGGGGATGACGGTCTCGCGCATGCGCCGAGACTAGCGCCCGGAGGCCGCTGGCCTCCCCCAAAGGTGCCAACCGGGTTTCCACCTCATGCCTCAAGACCGGCGGCCGCCCGCCGACGAGCATGGAGGCGGTCAGAGAAATCCGTCCGGACGCAGTCCGGATGCCCACTGCACAGGAGGTCCCCCGTGGTCCCCACCACCCTCGCCCCGTCGCCGGAACCCGCTTCCGGTCGTCGTCGGGCCCGCCGCATTCGGCGGACTCGGCGCGCGGCCGTCGCGGCACTCGGAGCGGTCGTGTTGGCGACACTCGGGGCGTGCGGGCCGGCGGAACCACCGCCCGACCCGCGCCCCTCACCACCGCCTTCCGTCGCCGACCTGACCCGTGCAGACGTCGACGCGTGGCTCGACCAGACGATCCCGTCAGCGCTCGAGTCCGGGCGGATCGCGGGAGCGACGGTCTCCGTCGTGCACGACGGCGAACTCCTCACCGCCCGCGGCTTCGGCGAGTCCGACGTCGCCGCCGGCACCGCAGTCGATCCGGAGACCACCCTGTTCCGGGTGGGGTCGGTGTCGAAGATGGTGACCGCGACCGCCGTGATGCAACTCGTCGAACGCGGCGAGGTCGACCTGGACACCGACGTCGAGCAGTACACCGGCCTGGACCTTCCCCACCACCACCCCGTGACGCTGCGGCACCTGCTCAGCCACACCCCCGGTTACGAGGAGCGCGCCGCCGGCCTCTTCGCGACGCCGGGAGCGAGCGTGGACCTGCGCCGCGCCCTGGTGGAGGACCCACCCGCCCAGGTGTACGAGCCGGGCACCACGCCCGCGTACTCCAACTACGGCAACGCGCTCGCCGGGTACGTGGTGGAGGCCGTGAGCGGCGTGCCGTTCGAGGACTACGTCGACCAGAACATCCTCTCGCCCGTCGGGATGACGTCCTCGTCCTTCGACCAACCCCTCCCGGATCACCTGGCGGCGAACACGGCCCTGGGGTACCCGACCTCGGACGGGCAGGCGATCCCCTTCGAAGTGGTCGGGGTGCCGCCCGCGGGCGCGTTGAGCGCCACGGCCACGGACATGGCCCGGTTCATGCTCGCCCATCTCGGCCACCCCGCCGGCGACGGCGCGGGGATCCTCAGCGACGAGACCCTCCAGCTCATGCGGGAGCCCGCCCTCGACTCCGACACCCTGGGCGCCCTGGCCTCCGGCCCGAGGATGGGTCTGGGCTGGTTCGACGAGTCCCGCAACGGTCGGGCCGTCGTCGGGCACGGAGGTGACACCCTCGCGTTCCACTCCCACATGCAGTTGTGGCCCGACGACGACACGGGCATCTTCGTCTCCTTCACCAGCACCGGCGTCGACGCCGCCGCACTGTTGTTGCGCGAGGACCTGCTCGACGGGTTCGCCGACCGATACCTCCCCGCGGACGGCGCGCCCACCGGCACCGTCGATCCGGCGACCCCCGGCACCGTCGACCCCGCTACCCGGGCGGAGCACGCCCGAGCCCTCGCGGGCACCTATGAGAGCACACGCGGATTCCACACCACGTTCCTCACCGTGGCCGGCGCCCTCCAGCCGATCCGGGCGGAGGTCGTCGATGACGACCGGGTGCGGTTCTCGGCCGGGGTGGGTCTGGAGCCCACCGTCTACGAGGAGGCCGAGCCGTGGGTGTACCGGGAGGTCGACGGCCACCGGGTCCTCGCGGTCCGGACGGACGCCGACGGTCGGGTCCAGCTCATCGGCCACGACTCGGCGATGTCGCTGACGCCGGTGAGTACGTCCCGGGCCGTGGCGCTGCCGGGGCTGGCCGGCGGTCTCGTGGTGCTGCTGGTGACCGTCCTGGCGTGGCCCGTCGCGGCCGTGGTCC
>NZ_JAALED010000144.1:0-2370 GCF_014145155.1 Dietzia sp. B19
GAGCCAGCGTGACCGGGGCCAGCAGGCAGAACGCCACCACCGCACCCAGCGCGGTCCGGGCCGCGAACTCCGGCCCGGAGGGATGCACGAACCCCTCGGTGAACCAGTGCGGGTGGGTGCTCGCCGCGAACGCCGCCGCGACCACGGTCCACCAGCCCCACCGCGCGTGGCGGTGCCGGGCCAACGCGGCCAGGCGTCCGGGCGGGGCGGCGGCCAGCTCGGCGAGGATCATCCCCGCCGCGAACCACGAGGCGAACGCCGGGGGCAGGATCTGGTCGTTGACCCGCTCGGGCAGTCCGAGGTCGTACCAGGGGATCAGAGCCCACGCCAGGCTCAGCACCCCCACGGCCGCGATCACGGGGATGCGCCATCGCGCCGCGCGACCCCGGAGCCCGGCGAGAGCCCACCACAGTAGGGGCAGGACGAGATAGAAGGACATCTCCACGGACAGAGACCACGCGTGGGTCAGACCCTCGACCAGGGAGTCGGGGACGTACACCTGCATCAGGGTCAGGTTGGCAGTCCAGGTCGAGGCGGAACTGCGGGCGTTCTGGGGGATGAGGAAGAACACCGCGGCCACCAGGACGAGGTAGGCCGGCATGATCCGGACGAGGCGGGAACGCAGGTAGGCCCCTGCGGACCGCGCGGTGCCGGGTCCGCCCCGACGGGCGTGGAGGGCGTGGGCCCGCCACAACAGGAACCCGGACAGGGCGAAGAAGACCGCCACGGACAGGTCGAACCGGCCCCAGACCCGGTTGATCGCCGACCCTGTGGAGGACCCGGTCTGGAACGCGACGTGAGTGGTGAGGACCGCGAGAGCGGCGACCGCGCGGAAGCCCTCCAGCGCCGGGACGAAGCCCGTCGCGGACGGGAGAGTTCCGACTTGTCGGTCGGGGGTGGCGAATGCGTTCTTCATCACTGTTAATCTTCTCCTGATGATGGTCCGGTCCGGCGACCGACCCGGGGAGCTACCCGGCGGTAACCGGCGGATCCAGGGTGCGGCTACAGGAGGACAACCGATGGCACGACAGAGCAGTTCCGCGGGACGGAGGTCGTCAGTGCCCGCGCTGGTCCTCGTCGGGCTCGGCGCGTTCCTCATCACTATCGCACTGGCGCTCGTCTTCTTCGTCGTGCCGGCGCAGAAGAAGACCCCGCTGGACATCAACACCACCACCGTCACCGAGACCACGCAGGGCGCGGTCCTGGTGGGTGCGGCCCTGGCCGGCAACTCGCCGACCGAGCTCAACTCGACCCGGCCGGAGTGCAGCGAAGGTGACGCGGCCGGTGACGAGGACGCCGACGCCCCCGGGGACGGCGCGGCGGGCGACGACGAGGCCGTCGAGACCCAGGACGGTGCGGAGGCCGACGACTCCGATGTCCAGTTCCCGGTGACCTGCTTCATCGACAACGACATCCCGCTCTACTCGCAGCGTCGTGTCCAGGCGGTCGAGCCGTCGGACGCCGAGGTGATCACGTTCCAGGCCGCGCAGTCGCTGCTCCGCGAGGACAAGACCGGGTCGGACGGGGTCGAGGGCCTGGTCAACGCCTCGATCGACCGCGTCACCGTGGACCGCGTGTCCGCGGAGCCGATCGACGAGGCCGTGAGCACTCTGCAGTTGGTCGCGACCGGGGCCGAGGACTCCGCCCCCACCGGGTTCGTCCGCAACGGCCTGCAGTACAAGTTCCCGTTCGACACCGAGCAGCGGGACTACGACTACTTCGACGCCAGCACCTTCACCACCAACCCGATCTCCTTCGTCGGTGAGACCACCGTCGGCGGCATCGACGCGTACGAGTTCCGCCAGGAGCTCGGCCCGATCGACATGTGGTCCTCGATCCGCGACCACTTCGCCTCGATCACCGACGGGTACGACCCCGCCGTGGAGGCCGTGCTGGCCAGCTACCGGCGCGAGGGCATGACCGCGGGCCAGTGGGGCCTCGAGGGTGACCCGGAGCGCGAGGTCGACATGCGTCGCTACTACACCAACACCCGCACGGTGTACGTCAACCCGGAGACCGGCCAGGTGATCAACGGCAACGAGAACATCTACCAGTTCTTCGCCGAGGACCAGGACGAGGCCGAGGCCTTCTTCAACGACGCGGCGGGCATGGAGGAGGAGAAGGCCGAGCCCACCCGGACGGCCGTCCGATTCGAGTCCGGCTGGAACGAGGAGACCAAGGAGATCACGCAGTCCGCCGCCCAGGAGACCGCCGACACGCTCAACACGTTCGGTCGCATCCTGCCGGCCGTGCTCGGTGTGCTGGGCGTGCTGGCGCTGCTCGGTGGCATCCTCCTGGGTGCCCGCAGCGGTGCCGGCGGGCGCACCACCCGGGGCACGCGCGACACCCGCGGTGTGCGCGGGGACGGTG
>NZ_JAALED010000145.1:0-13073 GCF_014145155.1 Dietzia sp. B19
GGGGCGCGGTTGGCGGCGGTCACCAGCGTCCGGGAGGGCGGCCCCGAGCGCCCGGCGGCCGCATCCCGGGGTGAGCTTCCGGTCGACGCGCTCACCGGACCGGTCCCCGTGACCGGGTTCGCCCAGCACGTCGTCGACGATCTGGGCAGGTACGGGCCGGTCAACCTCCTGGCCGGCGACCTCGACGAGATGTGGTGGGCCTCCAACCGGTCCGGTCGGGGGCCCATGCGGTTGGGCACCGGGGTCCACGGCCTGTCCAACGCGGCACTCGACACCCCGTGGCCCAAGGTCGTCGGCGCGGTCGCGCAGGTGCGAACCCTCCTGGGCACCGAGGCGATCTCCGGTCAGGACTGGTCGGGCCCCCTGCTCGACCTGCTCGCCGATCGCCGCAAAGCGCCGATCCGGCACCTGCCGCGGACGGGGGTCCCGCTCTGGCACGAGTGGCGCCTGTCGTCGCGGTTCGTCCGGATCGGCCGGTGGTACGGGACCCGGTCGACGACGGCGGTGAGGATCGACGAGCACGGTACGGCCGACGTTGTCGAGCGCACCTGGGACGCCCGGGGACGCGTCGCGGGGACGGTCACCGCCCGGCTCTGAGTGCAGAGCCGCGCGGTGACCGCCCCCGGGGCGGTCTCGCCGGTGTGGCCGTCCGGCCAGCGTGTCCGACTATCCGACGGTCCAGGTGTTGCTGCCGTCGAGCAGGGACTGCAGGTCCGCCGGTGCGGTCTCCTTGGCGGCGGCGACCTGGGCGCGGGCCTGGTCGTCGTAGGTCTCGCGGTGCACCTGCCGGATGATGCCGGTGACGGTGTACTCGAGGTCCTGGCTGGACAGGTTCGCCAGCGCGTGCGCGTAGGAGGGGTCCTCGGCGTGGGCGTCGTGGACGATGATGTCGGCCTCGTCGACCTCGGCGGTCGCCGCGACCTTCAGCGAGAAGCCGGAGCGGATCACGCAGTGCTGCCCGTCGTCGCCGAAGATGATCTTCTCGCCGTGGCGGACTGCGATGAGGTGGTCGCCGGCGTCCTCCTTGCGCAGCAGGTCGAACGAGCCGTCGTTGAAGATCGGGCAGTCCTGCAGGATTTCCACGAAGCTGGTGCCGCGGTGGCGGGCGGCGGCCTCGAGGACCTCGGTCAGACCCTTGCGATCCGAGTCCAGGGCGCGGGCCACGAAGCTCGCCTGGGCGCCGAGCACCAGCGACAGCGGGTTGAACGGGTGGTCCAGCGACCCCATGGGGCTGGACTTGGTGACCTTGCCCGGCTCCGAGGTGGGCGAGTACTGGCCCTTGGTCAGCCCGTAGATCCGGTTGTTGAACATCAGGATGTTGAGGTTGACGTTGCGGCGGAGGGTGTGGATGAGGTGGTTGCCGCCGATCGACATGGCGTCGCCGTCACCGGTGACCACCCACACCGACTGGTCCGGGCGGGCGGTGGCCAGCCCGGTGGCGATCGCCGGGGCGCGCCCGTGGATCGAGTGCATCCCGTAGGTCTCGAGGTAGTACGGGAAGCGGCTCGAGCAGCCGATTCCGGAGATGAACGTGATGTTCTCGCGCTTGAGACCGAGCTTGGGCAGCAGGGCGCGGATGGTGGCCAGGATGACGTAGTCGCCACAGCCGGGGCACCAACGCACCTCCTGGTCGGAGGTGTAGTCCTTGGGCTTCTGCGGCGCATCGCTCTTGGGTACGGAGGCCAACGCGTCCAGGGGCAGCGGGCTGCCCACGAGTCCGGGTTCGGTGGTGGTCATGGAAATCCTCTCCTCGCTCGCGGGTCAGCGGGTTCGGTTGGCGGTGGTGGTGCCGGTGGCGGTGTGGCCGATCCGCCGGTTGCGCGCAGCGGGCTCGCCGGTCGTGGTGATGACCCCGTCGAGCGCCAGACGGTACTTGTCGTGCTCGGTGTGGGTGAGTCGCCCGGCGAACTCCGCCTCGATGGCGGTCTGCAGCTCCTCGGCCGAGAACGCCATGCCGTGCACCTTGGTGATGGGCTGGATCTGAGCCGGGAAACGGGCCTTGAGCAGCATGGCGAGCTGTCCCAGGTTCATCTCCGGAACGAGCACCCGGTGGTACTTGGCGAGCACCTCGCCGATATTGTCCGGGAGCGGGTTGAGGTGGCGGACATGCGCGCGGGCCACGCGGTGGCCGTTGGCGCGGGCGCGGCGGACCGCCTCCCCGATGGGGCCGTAGGACGATCCCCAGCCCACCACCAGGACGTCGGCCTCGCCGGACGGGTCATCGACCTCGAGGTCGGGCACGTCGATGAGCGCGATCCGCAGGGCCCGGGTCCGGGTCATGAGGTCGTGGTTCTCCGCGGTGTACGAGATGTTGCCGGTGCCGTTGGCCTTCTCCAGCCCGCCGATGCGGTGCTCGAGACCGGGCTCACCCGGGACCGCCCAGTCGCGGGCCAGCGTCTCGGGGTCACGGGCGTAGGGGAGGTAGTCCCCGGCGGCCTCGGTCTCTCCGTCGGCGCCGGTCGCGGGCGCGGTGGCGAGGTTCTTGTCGATCGCCGGCAGGTCGGCCACGTCCGGCAGGAGCCACGGCTCGGAGCCGTTGGCGATCGCGCCGTCCGACAGCACGATGACGGGGGTGCGGTAGGTGACCGCGATCCGCGCCGCCTCACGGGCGATCTCGAAGCAGTCCGAGGGCGACTGCGGGGCGATCACCGCGACGGGCGACTCTCCGTTGCGCCCGAACAGCGCCTGCAGAAGGTCCGACTGCTCGGTCTTGGTGGGTAGCCCGGTCGAGGGGCCACCGCGCTGGACGTCGATGATCACCAGCGGCAGCTCGGTCATGACGGCCAGGCCGATGGCCTCGGACTTGAGAGCGAGGCCGGGGCCGGAGGTCGAGGTGACGCCCAGCGCCCCGCCGTAGGAGGCGCCGAGGGCGGCGCCGATGCCGGCGATCTCGTCCTCCGCCTGGAAGGTGGTCACGTCGAACTGCTTGAGCTTGCTCAACTCGTGCAGGATGTCCGAGGCGGGCGTGATGGGGTAGGTGCCCAGGAACACGGGCATGTCCGCCGACCTGCCCGCGGTGACCAGGCCGTAGGCCATCGCCGTGTTGCCGGTGATCTGACGGTAGCGACCCTTCGGCAGCTGGGCCGGCATGATCTCGTACTCCGAGGCGAAGGCCTCGGTGGTCTCGCCGTAGTTCCAGCCCGCGTGCAGGGCCAGGACGTTGGCCTCGAGGATGGCGGGCTTCTTGCCGAACTTGCTGCCCAGGAACTTCTCGATCGAGTCGACCGTGCGCCCGTACATCCAGGTCAGCAAGCCCAGCGCGAACATGTTCTTGCAGCGCTCGGCGTCCTTCTTGCCGATGTCCACGGACTCGACGGCGCCGATGGTCAGCGTGCCCATGGCCACCTCGTGCACCTGGAACGCCTCGAAGGCCGGGGAGCCGAGGGGGTTGGACTCGTACCCCACCTTGGTGAGGTTGCGCTTGGTGAACTCGTCCGAGTTGACGATGAGGATGCCGCCGGAGGGCAGGTCGTCGATGTTGGCCTTGAGCGCGGCCGGGTTCATCGCCACCAGCACGTCGGGGCGGTCCCCGGCGGTGAGGATGTCGTAGTCCGCGATCTGGATCTGGAAGCTCGACACCCCGTGGATCGTGCCCTGGGGGGCCCGGATCTCGGCCGGGTAGTTGGGCTGGGTCGCCAGGTCGTTGCCGAAGGCCGCGGCCTCCGAGGTGAACTGGTCACCGGCGAGCTGCATGCCGTCGCCCGAGTCACCCGCGATGCGGATGACCACCTTGTCCAGCTTGGTCTTGGACGAGTTGCCCACCGGTGCTGACCTCCGTTGCGTCTGAGATGATCGGGGCTGGTCGTGACTCCCGTACGGCCACCGACGGTACGCCGGTTCCGGCGCGACCCGTGGCCGCGGCGGAATTGGAAAACGGTAACACGTTCCAGTTAGGCGTAGTGCCCCCTCGTCATCACCATAGACCGGTCTGTCTATCCGTGCCAATCGGCGGGAGTGCGCGCGGCCCCCGGGCGAGGTGTCCGGGGGCGTGCGAGCCCGATGACCTCGATGACCGGAGACGCCGGCGACGGCGACGGCCACGGCGACGACCACGACCACGACGACGACGACGAGGCGGCCCGGTGCGAACGGAGACATATATATAGGGATGCGTCCGCGCACCGATCCCCACCGGGTCGCCGATCTCTCACCGTCACCAGGGCACCTCGGCCCACCTCCGCATGGGGGAGGAGAGGGCGGAGTACCGGCGCCCGTCCACGGCCTCGGGGGTGGAACCGCGGCGGAACGCGACTCTCGGGGAGCGCCCCTGGCCTGGTATGAATTCTCATAGACAGGCCCCGGCACGCGTACCGTATCCGGGACCGGAGTTCGGCGACACACGTCGCCGATGGATCAGCGCAGGTTGGGAGCAGTTCAGTGGCGAGCAAGCAGACAGCATCGGGCGGAAAGCGGAGCCTGGTGATCGTCGAGTCCGCCACCAAGGCCCGCAAGATCCAGCCCTACCTGGGGTCCGACTACGTGGTCGAGGCGTCGGTCGGCCACATCCGTGACCTGCCCAAGGGCGCCGCCGACATCCCGGCCAAGTACAAGAAGGAGCCGTGGGCGCGGCTCGGCGTGAACCCGGAGGACAACTTCGAGCCGATCTACGTGGTGAGCGCGGACAAGAAGAAGAAGGTCGCCGAGCTCAAGAAGGAACTGGCCGGCGTGGACCAGCTCCTCCTGGCCACCGACCCCGACCGCGAGGGTGAGGCGATCGCCTGGCACCTGCTCGAGGTGCTCAAGCCCAAGGTCCCGGTCAAGCGCATGGTGTTCCACGAGATCACCAAGCCCGCGATCCTCGCCGCCGCCGAGAACACCCGCGAGCTGGACACCGACCTGGTCGACGCCCAGGAGACCCGCCGGATCCTCGACCGTCTCTACGGATACGAGGTCTCCCCGGTCCTGTGGAAGAAGGTCATGCCGCGGCTCTCCGCGGGCCGCGTGCAGTCCGTGGCCACCCGCGTGATCGTCGAGCGCGAGCGGGAGCGCATGGCGTTCGTCGCCGCCGACTACTGGGACATCACCGCGACCCTGACGACGCAGCAGGCCACCGGCGGGGACGCGGGGGAGCCGCGCAGCTTCACGGCCCGTCTCGCCGCGGTGGACGGTGCCCGGGTCGCCCAGGGCCGCGACTTCGGCCAGAACGGCCGCCTCAAGACCACGGGCGCGGCCAAGGACGCGGTGGTGCTCGAGGAGGCCGCGGCCCGTGCGTTGTCGGACGCCCTCGACGGTGCCGACTTCGTGGTCGACTCCGTGGAGTCCAAGCCGTACACCCGGCGCCCCTACGCGCCGTTCATGACCTCGACGTTGCAACAGGAGGCCGGCCGCAAGCTGCGCTACACCTCCGAACGCACCATGCGCATCGCCCAGCGGTTGTACGAGAACGGCTACATCACCTACATGCGTACCGACTCCACGACGCTGTCCGAGGGCGGCATGTCGGCCGCGCGTGCGCAGGCCACGGAGTTGTACGGCAGCGAGTACGTCTCGCCCACCCCGCGTCAGTACACCCGCAAGGTCAAGAACTCCCAGGAGGCGCACGAGGCCATCCGCCCGGCCGGGGAGTCCTTCGCGACGCCCGGTCAGCTGCACAGCGCGCTGGATGCCGAGGAGTACCGCCTGTACGAGCTCATCTGGCAGCGCACGGTCGCCTCCCAGATGGCCGACGCCAAGGGCACGTCGGTGAGCATCCGGATCACGGGCGCCGCGGGCGAGAACCCGTCCGGGTACAGCCGGGCCACCTTCGCGGCCTCGGGCCGCACCATCACGTTCCCCGGCTTCCTCAAGGCGTACGTCGAGGCCGCCGAGGAGTCCACCGAGTCGTCCGACAAGCCCATGGCGGACGACGCCGAGCGGCGGTTGCCCCGGCTCAGCGAGGGGCAGGCGCTCACGGGTTCGGATCTGTCCGCCGACGGCCACACCACCAGCCCGCCGGCCCGCTACAACGAGGCGAGCCTGGTCAAGGTCATGGAGGAGATGGGCATCGGCCGCCCCTCCACCTACGCCAGCATCATCCGCACCATCCAGGACCGTGGGTACGTGTACTCGCGGGGCAACGCCCTCGTACCCAGCTGGGTGGCGTTCGCCGTGATCGGTCTGCTCGAGCAGAACTTCGGTCGACTGGTGGACTACGACTTCACCTCGCTCATGGAGGACGAGCTCGACGAGATCGCCGAGGGGCGCGAGAACCGCGACGACTGGCTGCGTCGCTTCTATTTCGGTGACCCCGACGGCGCCGGGTCGGCCGGGGACGGGGATCACGCGGTCGGGCTCAAGAACCTCATCGACGTGAACCTCGAGGCCATCGACGCCCGCAGCATCAACTCCATCCGGGTCTTCGACGACTCCGAGGGACGACCGGTCCACGTCCGTGTCGGGCGCTACGGTCCGTACCTCGAGCGCATGGTCGCGGGGGAGGGCGGCGAGCAGGAGTCGCAGCGCGCCAACCTGCCGGAGGGGATGAGCCCCGACGAGCTCACGCTCGAGGTGGCCGAGAAACTCTTCGCCACCCCGCAGGACGGGCGTCCGCTGGGCGTGGATCCCGAGACCGGTCACGAGATCGTGGTCAAGGACGGCCGATTCGGCCCCTACGTCACCGAGAAGCTGCCCGAGCCCACCGACGCGGAGAAGGCGCAGTGGGCCAGGAAGGTGCTCGCCGACGCCGAGGCGGAGAAGAAGCGTATCGACGCCGAGCGCGACGCCGCGATGGCGGCCGCGAAGGATGACGAGGCCAAGGCGGAGGCCAAGAAGGCCGCGACCAAGGCCAAGTCCGCCGTGACCCGCAAGGCCAAGAAGGAGTCCGACAACCCCACCGGCCCCAAGCCGCGGACAGGGTCGCTCATGCAGTCGATGGAGCCGGCCACGGTCACGCTCGAGCAGGCACTCAAGCTGCTGTCGCTGCCGCGGGTGCTGGGCGTCGACCCCACGAGTGGTGAGGAGATCACCGCGCAACTCGGCCGATACGGTCCCTACCTGCGGAAGGGCACCGATTCGCGGACCCTGGACACCGAGGACGCCGTCTTCACCATCACGCTCGAAGAGGCTCTGAAGATCTACTCCGAGCCCAAGCGTCGGGGCCGGCAGGCCGCCGCACCCAAGGCGCTGCGCGAGATGGGGGTCGACGAGGTCTCCGGCAAGCAGATGCTGGTCAAGGACGGGCGGTTCGGGCCGTATGTGACCGACGGGGAGTCGAACGCGTCCCTGCGCAAGGGCGACACCGTGGAGACGCTCACCGACGCGCGCGCCTCGGAACTGCTGTCCGAGCGGCGTGCCAAGTCCCCGCCGAAGAAGGCCGCGGCGAAGAAGGCCCCGGCCCGGAAGTCGCCGGCCAAGAAGGCCACAGCGGGGCGCTGACCCGACCGCGACCGACCCTCCCCACCCCGCCAACCGGGCGACGGCGTCCGCCGACGGTGGGGGTGGGGAGGGAGCTGATCAGGTGTCGGCGGTGTCCAGACCCTCGACGGTGGGGCGCAGTGCCACGTTCCCGGCCTGCCACCGGTCCGCGAGGGTCGGCCGGAGCGGCCGGGCCAGCTGCGTCATGATGCCGCGCCCACGCAGTTCGACGCTGCGTCCCAGCACCCACCTCGCCGCCTCGGGAGCGTCGGCGTTGCGGATCGCGGCGGCCGACGCCAGGACGTGGCCCTGTTCGGACTTGGCCAGGGTGGTCAGGCGTGCGGCCTCGTTGACCGGATCACCGATCACGGTGTACTCGAAGCGCTTGGCGTGTCCGATGTGCCCGGCGATCACGGTGCCGTAGGAGACCCCGATGCCCGCCGAGAGCGGGGAGAGCCCGGCGAGCTGGCTCTGGAGGGCGCGGGCGGCCCGGAGCGCCCGACCGGCCTCGTTCTCGACCTCGATGGGCGCACCGAACACCGCGAGCAGGGCGTCGCCCTGAAACTTGTTGATGTACCCGCCGTTGGTGTCGACGGACTCGACGGCGATCCGGAAGAAGTCGTTGAGCACGGAGACCACCTCGGCCGGCTCGTGGGCCGCAGCGAACTCCGTCGAACCGGTGAGGTCGACGAACAGCACCGCGACCTGGCGTTCCTGCCCGCCCAGTTCGGTGCCCCGCTCGAGCGCGTTGCGTGCGACGTCCTCGCCCACGTAGCGACCGAAGAGGTCCTGGATCGCCTCGCGTTCCTGCAGGCCGGTCACCATCTCGTTGAAGCCCTGGCCCAGTCGGCCGATCTCGGAGCTGTCGTAGATGGTGACGCGGGCCTCGAGGTCGCCCTTCTTGACCCGACCGACGCCCGCCTGCATCTCGCGGACGGGGTCGGCGATGGAGTCCGAGACCAGGCCCATGCCGATCGCGCCGGCGATCACGGCGACGCTGGCCATCACCGCGAGCGCCACGAGGATGTGCCCGGGGTCGTCACCGAACAGCCCGACCCACTGCCCGGTGAGGATCAGCAGGATCCCGGCGACGGGGATGACCGTGGTGAGCGCCCAGCCCAGGAAGATCCGTCGACGGACCCCCGGGACGTGCCGGTTGGCCGGCACGCCCTGGGCGAGGGCGCGGACGGTGATCGGCCGCATGATCCGCTCGGCCTGGAGGTACGAGATCAGGCAGGTGGTGGTCCCGCCGAGGATGCTCGTCACGCCCACCACCAGGGCGAGGCGGGGGGAGTGGGCCACGTTGGCGACGACAAAGACGATGGTGCCGATCAGCCACATGGCCCCGGAGATGAGCGCCTGGTGGAAGGGCAGCCGCAGGGCCCGGTTGCGGATCGCCCCGCCGAACTCCTCACCTGACCGGTCGACCCGGAGTACCGGGAGCAGGAGCAGGGTCGACGCGATGACCCCGCCGATGAACGCCAGCACAAGGTAGCCGATGAACAGGTACTGGTTGAGGAACCGGAACTGGTCCAGGTCGAGGAAGCGGTCCATCGGGAGGACGAAGCGCAGGAACGCGAAGACGAAGACCGCGCCGATGATGTTGGCCTGCACCATCGTGAGGGCATAGACGGGCCAGGGGGTGGCCCACAGCCACCGGAACAGCCTGACCCAACGCTCCATTGGGTCAAGGGTAGTTCCCGGGGCTCGTCACGGGAACGCAGGTGTGACGTAGTGCGGCGATATGGTGGGGCCATGCCAGGGGTGTTCGATCGGTTGGCCGGTCAGTCCGACGTCGTGGCGGAGCTGACCGCCGCGGCGTCGGCGGCGCGTGCGCGGGTGCCGGGCCAGGGGTGGGACGAGTCGGACGCGCGGATGGTCCACGCGTGGCTGTTCACCGGTCCACCGGGGAGCGGACGGAGCGTCGCCGCCACGTGTTTCGCCGCCGCGTTGCAGTGCGAACACCCGGAGATCGTGGGCTGTGGCGAGTGCCGGTCCTGCCACACCGTGCTGGCGGGGACCCACGCGGATGTCCACCTCCTGGCTCCGCAGGGCGTCAACATCCTTCTCAAGGACGTCAAGGAGACCATCCACCGCGCCGCCAGCCGCCCCAGCACCGGTCGCTGGCAGATCGTGGTGGTGGAGGAGGCGGACCGGCTCACCGAGCAGTCCGGCAACGCGCTGCTCAAGGTGGTGGAGGAGCCGCCGAGCCGCACGGTGTTCCTGCTGTGCTCGCCCACGACGGACCCCATGGACATCATGGTCACCCTGCGGTCCAGGTCGAGGAACGTCGCGCTTCGTCAGCCGGACGCCACCGCGGTCGAGAGCGCGCTCCTCGCCGGCGGGGGGATCGACCCCGAGCGGGCGCGGTGGGCTGCGGCGGTCTCCTCCGGACACATCGGCCGCGCCCGGTGGTTGGCCACCGACGAGGCCACCCGGGATCGCCGGGACGTGGTGTTGGAGCTGCCCATGGTCATGCACAACCCCGGCCGGGCGTTCCCGCTGGCGGACCGTCTGGTCAGCGCCGCAGAGCAGGAGGCGCTCGCCCGAAATTCCCAGAACGACGAGCGTGAGGTGGAGGAACTGCGCACCGCGATGGGTGTGGGCGGCACCGGAAAAGGTGCGGTGGCGGCGGGTCGCGGCGCCGCGGGCGCGGTGAAGGAGCTGGAGAAGGCGCAGAAGTCGCGGCGGACCCGCTCCACCCGTGATTCGCTGGACCTGGCGCTGGTCGACCTGGCGGGCTTCTACCGGGACGCGCTCATGGCCGGCCTCGGAGTGGCGGACGTCGCCCCGGTTCACCCGGACAAGGCGGAGGAGTCGGCGCGCCTCGGGGGGCACTATCCGCCGGCGTCGGTGCTGAGGGCCATCGAGGCTATCCAGGAGTGTCGCGCCGCCATCGAGGTCAACGTGAAGCCGAAGTTTGCCGTGTCCGCGATGGTGGGGGCGATACGCGAGGCGCTGGGTTGACGGAGCAGAGTTGATGTACCAGGGTCGATGTACCAGGGTGGAGGCCACCCGCACCCGGGGTACCGGTCGTTTTCCGGCGGCGAGAGCCGGTCGTATATAGTTGCGTCGCCCCACAAGGGCTCGCCGCGTTAGCTCAGTCGGTAGAGCATTTCACTCGTAATGAAAAGGTCGTCGGTTCGATTCCGACACGCGGCTCAGATGGAAGAACGCCCCTGATCTCGGGAAACCGAGGGCGGGGGCGTTCTGCGTCGGAGCCCCAGTCATGTCGCGGTAGGGAGTTCCCGACTGTCCGGTCTGGGTAGACCAGGTCTCCTCAGGGCTTTCGCGCCAGAAAGCTCAGCAGCGCAGTTCCACGCGAGCGTGGCGAACGAACCAACTCTCCCACTGCTCTGGTGTCCACCCTCGTTCACGCGTCAGTCTCAACCACACGGATCTGCCGGTGAGCATCCACATCGCGTCGACGACCGCGTCGGGGGGAGGAGATCCGAGGATGAGCCCGGAGGCCCACCGCACCTCGTCCCAACGGGTGCGTTCCCGTTCTGCGAGTCGCCCCGCGGCGACGTCGTCGACGACGGCGGCCTCGTCGAGAACGTACTGGATGGCGGCCGATCGTTCGTGCGCCCCGCGCAGCCATCTCGCGCCGGCGGCCAGGCGGTCCTCGACAGCTCCCTCGCCCATCTTGACGTAGTCCGGCAACTCGCGGACGGGGGAGTTCGCGCCATCAGACGACGACAGATCAATGCAGGTGTCGAGAAGGGTGAGCTTCCCGTCGAACTGCTGGTAGACGGTCTGCCGGGTGAGGCCTGCGGCGGAGGCGACGTCGGACATCGTCGTGGCCACCCATCCCCGTTCGATGAACATCTCCCGCGCGACGTCCACCACTGCCGCCCGGTTGAGGCGAGCCCGCTCCGCACGGAGCTCCGACGAGTAGGTCCTGGCCATGATCCGAGTCTAGACAGAATTGAGTTTACGATGTGTAATGTCAATTATGGATTCAGGATTCGTCGATACGCGGCTCGGCCGGCTCCACGTCGATGTGGTCGGCGAGGGCCCGCCACTCGTGCTGTGGCACAGCATGTTCGTCGACTCGACGAGCTGGAACCGACTCGTGCCGCTGCTGAAGGGCGCCCATCGTCTCCACCTGATCGACGCACCGTCCTGCGGGAGAAGTGACCCGTTGCGCGAGGCGACGGACATCTCCGCATGTGCGGACGCCGCGATCGAGGTGCTGGAGCATGTCCGGGGGTCGTCCGGGCAGGACGGGGTCGACTGGCTCGGCAATGCGTGGGGTGGTCACGTCGGTATGGAGGTGGCCGCTCGCAGGCCCGACCTGATCCGCAGTCTCGTCGCCGTCAGCGCGCCGACTCGCCCGATTAATCGACTCCTCCGCCGCAAGGTCCGGATGCTGGTCCCGCTCTACCGGCTGATCGGGCCCCGCGGGCCGGTGAGGTCCGCGATCGAGGAGACCATCTTCACCGACCGCACCCGCGCGCACGATCCCGAGGCCGTCGAGGTGTTGCGTGGTGCGCTCGACCGGGCGGGGCGCACGGCGACGATTCGGGCCATCGAGACCGCGATCCTCAATCGTGTCGACCTGCTCTCGGCGGCACTGGAGGTGACGTGCCCGGTCCTGTTCGTCACCACCGACGACCGCGGCGAGTGGACGCCGGAGCAGGCCCGCGCGGTCGCCGCCGAGATGATCGACGCACGCGAGTCGACGGTGTCCGGGGCGCGGGTGATACCCGCGCTCGAACAGCCCGAGTCAACCTTCCTCGCCCTGGGCGAGTTCTGGGCGGGGCTGGATCGCCGCTGATGCGCGAGGTGTTCGGCCATCCTGGGGTTTCCCCGGTGGGGGACCGCCGAACCCATCGGAGCACGGCTCTGCCGATATGGCGAACACTGGCGGTGACGACGACCGCTCGCTACAGTCGAGTAACGGATTACGTAGTTAGATAGCGCGAATTGGCGTCCCCTCGACCGAAGGATCCCTGATGACTACCTCCCCTCTGCTCGTCGAGCGAGCCGACCACATCGAGACGTGGACACTCAACCTGCCGGATTCCCGGAACCCCATCTCCGATCCTGCGATCGTCGACGCCCTGTGTGACCGGGTCGCAGCGGTCAATGCCGACCATGACGTCCGGGCCGTCGTGCTCACCGGCGCCGGCTCGGCGTTCTCCGCCGGCGGCAACGTCAAGGACATGGTCGACAAGGCGGGGATGTTCGGGGGTAGCCCGTACGAGCTCCGTAACGGCTACCGGGGAGGGATCCAGCGGATCCCCCGCGCGCTGTATCACTGCGAGGTGCCGGTGGTCGCGGCCGTCAACGGCCCCGCGGTGGGCGCGGGTTGTGACCTGGCGGTGATGTGCGACCTGCGGGTGGCCTCGACCAAGGCGTGGTTCGCCGAGAGTTTCGTCCAGCTGGGGATCATCCCGGGCGACGGCGGCGCATGGCTGCTGACCAAGGCCATCGGCCCGGCCCGGGCGGCCGAGATGGCGCTCACCGGAGATCGCGTCAAGGCCGAGCAGGCCGCCGCGTGGGGGCTGGTCAACGAGGTCGTGGAGCCCGAGAACCTGCTGGAGGCGGCCCACGCCCTCGCCGCACGGGTGGCCAAGAACCCGCCGCACGCGGTGCGGATGGCCAAGAAGCTGCTCCGCGAGTCACAGCACCAGTCGCTCGAGTCGCTGCTCGAGCTCTCGGCGGCGATGCAGGCGCTCGCGCACCACACCGCCGATCACCGCGAGGCGCTCGCGGCGTTCGGGGAGAAGCGCGCA
>NZ_JAALED010000146.1:0-12688 GCF_014145155.1 Dietzia sp. B19
TCCGCCGGTGTCGTGGCGGTCTCGGGGCTGAAGAGCACGATCCCGCCGAGCGCGGCCTGGTGGATCCCCTCGCTGAGCAGGGCGGCCAGGCGCGCGGTGGACAGGCGGCCGAGACCGTCGGACTCGCGCAACGCCGTGGCCAGGCGCCCGCGCGTCGGATCGGCCGGTCCTGCGGACAAGGAGGTCACGGGAGCCACCGTAGCGAGACCCGATCGAGGGGACGCGGATGTGGGCGGGCGGTGGCGCGGGCATCATGGGGACATGGACACGGGACCGGACGATCTGAGTGGCGGAGGCCTCTTCGGCGACCGCCTCTATGACGCGATGGACAAGCGGGATCCCGTCGCGGGTTCGCTGCTCATCGCGGCGCCGGACATGCCGGACCCCAACTTCCGGCGCGCCATCATCTACGTGATCGAACACGACCATTCCGGTTCACTCGGCGTGGTGATCACCCGCCGGAGCGACACGCCGGTCGAGACGATCCTGCCCGGCTGGGCGGAGATGTGTGCGCCACCGGCCGTGTTCCACATCGGAGGCCCGGTCAAGCCGGACACCGGGATCGCGTTGGTGGTGCTCGGGTCGGGCGTCGACGGCGAGATGCACCAGGGGTTGCAGCAGATCGAGGGCAGGGTCCACGTGGTGGACCTCGACAGCGAACCCGACCTGCTCCGCGACTCCGTGGAGGGGATGCGCGTGTTCGTGGGGTACACCGGCTGGGCGCCCGGGCAGTTGCAGGGAGAGCTCGACCGCGGCGACTGGTACGTGGCCCCCAGCCTGCCGAGCGATCTGCTCGCGCCGGCGCACGTGGACGTCTGGGGAACGGTGCTGCGTCGCCAGGAGATGCCTCTCCCCCTCTACGCGACCTTCGTGAACGACGGGGACGTGAACTGATCCGACCCGACCGGTCGGGTGTCTCATTATGTGAGACGAAGTAGTCAGATAGTAGGACCGCGAGTATTCTCCCGCTGGTGGACGCAGGAGCGAGCGGCGAGACCCGGGTGGGCCCACGACAGTGGGCGATCCTCGGCGTCGGTACGCTCGCCGCGTCCTCCGCCTCGGCGTTCGTGGCCGGTGTGGCCTTCCTGCTCCCCTACCTCCACTCGGTGGCCGGCCTGTCGCTCCCCGCCGCGGGTGCGCTCGTGGCCATGCCCTCGGTCGGGACCGCACTCACTCTCGTGGCCTGGGGCTGGCTCGTCGACCGCGCCGGAGAGCGGCTCGTGCTGGTGAGCGGATCCGTTCTCACCACGGCCGCCCTGGCAGGCGCTCTCATCACCCCGTCACTGACCCTCCTCGGCGTGTGCTTCCTGCTCGCGGGAGCGGCCTCGGCATCGGCAGCCTCGGCGAGCGGTCGACTGGTGGTGGGATGGTTCCCCGCTGGTCGACGGGGCATGGCGATGGGCGTCCGGCAGATGTCGCAACCCCTCGGAGCGGCGGTCGCGGCGATGTCCATGCCGGCGCTGGCCGCCTCGCAGGGTCTCCGGGCCGCGCTGGCGGTCCCCGTGGTCATGGCTGCGGTCTCCGCGGTCGCGGCGCTCGTCGTCGTCACCGATCCTCCCCGGCCGGACCGTCACGACCCCGGGTCCACCACACTCGCCACCTCGCCGTACCGGGCGTCGCGCTACCTGCACCGGATCCACGGCGTCTCGGTGCTGCTCGTACTCCCCCAGGCGCTCATGCAGTCGTTCATGCTCGCGTGGTTGGTCCTCGGGCACGGCTGGTCGCCCGTCTCGGCCGGCGCGGTCGTGACGGTGGCGCAACTGCTGGGTGCGGTCGGACGCATCGTCGTCGGCGTGATCTCCGACCGGGTGGGGTCGCGGCTGACTCCGCTTCGCGCGGTTGCCGTGTCGGTCTCGGTCGGCCTGGCGGTCCTGGCTGCCGCGGAGGTGTTCGGGGCCCCCGGTGTCGTCGCCGTGGCCCTCGCCGTGATCGCGACGGTCCTGTCCGTGGCGGACAACGGACTCGCCTTCACCGCGGTCGCCGAACACGCCGGACCCCAGTGGAGCGGGCGGGCCCTCGGAGTCCAGAACACCGCGCAGTTCCTCGCGATCTCGGCGATCACCCCGGTCTTCGCGGCGGGAATCGACCGGTGGGGTTACGGGCCGGTCTTCGCCGGGGCCGCGCTGGTGGCCGCGCTGGCCGTGCCCGTCGTGCCTCGCGCCGACCGGGTCCGGTGATCCCGACCGGTGTGCCCGGCCGTCACCCGGTGGCCGCGCCGGGCGCCGGGTGTCCCCGGTACTGCCCCACCGACCACACGTTCCCCTCGGGGTCTCGGGCGGAGAAGGTGTGGTCACCGTAGTCGGTGTCGTGCATCTCCATGACGATCTCGGCCCCCGCCGCCCGGGCGCGCTGGTAGACGGCGTCGGAATCGGCCGTCACCACGTAGGCGAGACCCGTCCCGGGTGGTGTGGCGTGCGGGTCGTCGTCCCCTCTCCCGCCGTCCCCGAGCATGACGCCTCCGCCCTCCGGCCAGAGCAGTTCGGCGTGGACGATCCGCCCGCCCTCGGTGTGCGAGACGGTCTCGACGAAGCCCAGGGCCTGGACGAGCCAGTCGATCACGACCCGGGAGTCGGTGCAGCGGAAGCAGTGCCAGACGGTGGGCGCGGGTTCGGCGCCGGGTTCGTGTGTACTCATGCCGGTGAGTCTCCCCCGGGGTCGGGCGGCCAGGCTTGGATGTTTCGGAACTCCTCCTCGATCCAGTTCGTCGGCGACGTGCCCGCGTACCGCCGATAGGCGGCGTCGAGGTGGGCGTGGTCGGCGTACCCGTGGTCGTGGGCGAGGTCGGCCAGTCGGAGCCCGTCCGGCCGTGGCCCCGAGGCCCCGCGAACGGCCTCACGCAGGGCCGAGTGAGTTGACTCGAACCGCATCAGGTCGGCGAGCGCCTTGGTCCCGATCCCCAGTTCGGCCCTGCAGAGCGTCGACAGGTGGCGGGGCGTCACCCCGACCTCCGAGGCCACCCGGGACACCCGCATGCGACCACCGGAGGCCTCGAGCAGTCGCCACGCGCCCACCACCTCCCGGCGCGGACCGGGTACGCGTTCGTACCTGTCCGCCGCCGAGGCCAGGCCCGCGGCCACGAGGTCGGCGCGGTCACGGGCGGGTGCCGAGGCCACCCGCGAGTGAAGCGCCCGGACCCGGGAACCGAGGACGTCCTCGCCCTCGTGCGTGAGCTCGGAGAGAGCGGCCGCCGGCATCCCGAACAGGCGCCGCGCGGCGAGGGGGTGCACCGCGACCTGGACGCCTTCCTCGCGGTCGGGCCGTTGCAGGTAGACGGGTCGGGTGTGGAACCCGCCGAGGCAGACGTCGTGGCGTACCCCCTCCCGGCGGGCCCAGTCCGCGAAGGAATACGAGCACAGCAGAGGAGCGTCCGTGGCGACGACGAGGGTCAGGGTGGAGGAGGGCAGCCCCCGGTGTGGTGGCCGCTGCGGCCGCGGGCCGATCCCCTCCACGGCATACGAGATGAGCCGCCTCACCCCGGGCGGCGGAGTGGCCTCGCGCACGCTCACGCCACCAAGTGTGCCCCGTCCCGTCGGGGGTGACCAGACCCCCGCGGTCGCTACACTGCTCCGCGTGCCGTCCACCCCCTCTACCAGCGCAGAGATCCGCAAGGGTCTGGCCGACTGCTCCACGGTCGGACTCGGTCTGGTCCCCCTGGGACTGGCGTTCGGGGTCCTGCTCACCCAGGCGGGATTCGCGTGGTGGTGGGCCCCGGTGTTCTCCGTGGTGATCTACGCGGGGTCAATGGAGTTCCTGGCGATCGGTCTGCTCACGGCCCTCACTCCCTTGTACTCGCTGGCCGCGGCGGCGTTCCTGGTCAACTTCCGCCACGTCTTCTACGGACTGAGTTTCCCGTTGGACGCCATCCGCTCCCGTCTCGGCCGCCTCTACGCCGTCTACGCGCTCACCGACGAGGTCTACGCGATCACCGCCACCAAGCGGCGCACGGAGATGACGGGGGCGCGGACGTTGACCATCTCCCTCACCTGTCAGACGCTGTGGGTGGTCCCCGGCATCGTCGGCGCGCTCGTCGGGGCCGCTCTGCCCGCCGGGCTCGACGGTCTGCAGTTCGCGCTGACCGCGCTGTTCGCCGTCCTCGCGGTGGACGCGTGGCGTGCCTCGGGAGACCTGCCGGCCCCCGTGATCGGCCTGGTGTGCGGTCTGGTGGCGGCGTGGCTGGCCCCGGAGCAGATGCTGATCGTGGGGCTGTGCGCGTTCGTGGCCGTGTTGATCGCGCGGTACGCGTGGGCGACCCGCGAGGGGCGGGAACCGGCGTGAGCTCACCGTTGACCGGTGCCCCGGTGCCGGGCACCGGCTATCTGCTCGCCGGGCTGGGAGTGATGTTCGTCGTGACCATGGCCCTGCGCGCCGCCCCGTTCGTCGCGCTCACCCGGCTCCGCGACTCGCGGGTCGTGCGCTACCTGGGCCGCACGATGCCGGCCGGCGTGATGGTGGTGCTGGTGGTCTACACCCTGCGCGACACCACCGCCGACCTCGGCTCCTGGCTGCCCGCCGGAGCCGCGTTGGCTCTCACCCTGGCGGTGCACCTGGTGTGGCGACGGGCGGCGGCGAGCATCATCGTGGGTACCGCCACCTACATGCTGCTGGGAGCCTGGCTCGGGTGAGACCGGCACGCGCGTCCCCCGATGCACTGCCGCACGAGCAGGGGGGCAGGCGAGAGTTCACCGGGAGGAGCGGCTCCGCGGAACCACGGCGGCCCGGCCGATTCCTGCAGTTCAGTGGGCCACGGGACAGGTGCCCAGGTCGACCTTCCACTCGGTGAGGCCGTTGAGCCAGCCGGACCGCAGCCGCGTGGGTTCGCCCAGCGCGGTGAGGTCGGGGAAATAGTCGGCGACGGCGTTGAAGATGATCTCGAGCTGCATCTTGGCCAGATTGGCGCCGAGGCAGTAGTGGGGACCCTGCCCACCGAAGGTCACGTGGGGGTTCGGGTCGCGGAGGATGTTGAACGTGAACGGGTCCTCGAAGACGTCCTCGTCGAAGTTCGCCGATCCGTAGCAGATCAGCACGCGATCCCCCTCGGCGATGGACACGCCCCCGATCTCGACGTCCTCCATGGCGGTCCGCTGGAACTGGGTGATCGGTGAGGCCCACCGGAGGATCTCGTCGTAGGCGGTCTCCGGGCGCTCGCGCTTGAACAACTCCCACTGGTCGGGGTTCTCCAGCATGGCCACCATGCCGTGGGTGGTGGCGTTGCGGGTGGTCTCGTTGCCGGCGACGGACAGCAGGGTGACGAACCAGCCGAACTCCTCGGGCGACAGGTGCTCTCCGTCGACGTCGGCCTGGACGAGCTTGGTCACGATGTCGTCCCGCGGGTTGGCGGCGCGGTCCTCGGCCATGGTGTTCGCGTACCCGATGAGTTCCATGGACGCGATGGCGGGAGCGTCGGGGTCGCCCCCGGCGTCGTAGCTGGTCATGATGTTGGACCACTCGAAGATCTTGTGGCGGTCCTCCTGCGGAACGCCGAGCAGGTCCGCGATCGCCTGGAGCGGGAGCTCGGAGGCGATCGCGGTGACGAAGTCGTCGGCGTTCGACTCCGCGGCGGCGGTGACGATCTTGCGCGCGCGGTCGGCGAGTTCCTCGCGCATGCCGGCCACGCCGCGTGGGGTGAAGCCGCGGGAGATGATCCGGCGGTGCTTCTTGTGGATCTCACCGTCCTCGTTGACCAGCATCGACCGCTGCGCCTCGATGATCGAGCGGTCGGTTCCCTCGGAGAACCGAGGGATCATCGTGTTCTCCCCCGCGGAGAACAGTTCGCCGGTGAGGCGCGAGATCTCCTTGACGTCGGCGTGCCTGGTGACGAGCCAGTAGTGGTCGTCGTCGAAGCCGTCCGACCCGGGACGCTTGTCGACGCGGTGGATCGGTTCGGTCTGCCGCAACTGGCGCCACTCCTCATGCGGGAGTCGTTTCTCGAACAGGTCCGGGTCGGTGAAGTCGAATCCTGCTGGGATGGTCACGTTCACGATGTCTCCTGCGCCTCGTCCACCGCCGGTCGGCAGGTGTGGGAAAGGTGAATAGTGGTAACTATATACGCGTGGCACTGTCTGGGAGTGAGATTCTCGATCGCGCGTTGATGCTGGCCGAGGAGATGTCGGGTTCGATCGAGCGCGCTGCGGCGAACTACGGCCTCACGGTGCCGCGACTGGAGTTGCTGTTCGTCCTGGGGCTCGAGGGCGAGTGCAAGCAGGTGGAGCTGGCGACCTTCCTGGACTGCTCGCCGCGCCAGGTCACCGCACTCGTCGACGGGCTGGTCGCCAGCGGACACGTGGTCCGGACCATGCCGCCGGACGACCGGCGGGTCCGTCTGGTCAACCTCACCGACGAGTCGCGTCGGATCGTCGAGGAGGTCGTGTCGGCGCGTGTCGCGCTGGCGGAGTGGCTGTTCGACGGGCTCGACGACGACGAGCTGCAGGCATTCGGTGCCGTCTCGGAGAAACTGGTCTCGCGAATGGGTGGACGGTCACTGAGCCGGCTGACCCAGCAGTGAGTCAGGCCGTGCAGGCCGCGCAGCCGGTGTCCTCCCGGGCGTACTCGACGAACCCGCGGGACAGGTAGTTCGGGATCGCGGCCGGGGAGTCGTCCCCGCACGTGTGCAGCCAGACCCTGCGGCACCCTGGGACCTGCCAGGCGATCCGGACGGTCTCGGAGAGGAACCATCCGCCGAGTCCCAGGCCAGCGAAGCGGGGGAGCAGGCCGAAATAGACGATCTCCACATCGACCCCGTCGGCCGGGTCCCCGTGGCCCGAACCCGGCTCGTCCCCGCACGGGCTCATGCGCAACTCGGCGAACCCGGCGACCTCGCCGCCCCGGGTCGCCCGGAAGGTGGTGACGCAGGGGTCCGCGCAGTACGAGGCCCAGCGTCCGTCCGACCAGTCGAGTCGGTCGGTCCACTTCCAGTCGGCGCCGATCTCGCGGTACATCTGCGAGTTGAAGGCGGGCTCGGCCGGGAAGACCCGGGAGATCGTCAGGTCCGCGCGGCGAGCCGGGCGCAGCCAGGACGCGTCGGTCTGCTGCAGATAGGTCACGCTGGTCATCGCGCTATTCAAGCACCGTAACCCTGCCGCGACCCAACCGGTATCGGACCGGAGCGGGGTTGCCGATGAATGAGCAAGCAATGAAGACCGGCGGAAGCTTAGTTGACGTGGAACTCCGGAATGCCGGGGAGCTGGAGTCCATTGAGTAAGTTGGCTGATCCTGCGACGAGATCGTTGTGGCCTTTAAACGCGGCGTTTTCAACACCATCCATCACAAACGGGTTTGACACAGAGGCGGCGGCTCCCGCTCCCCCAACTACAGCGGCGGTTCCCGCTCCCAGTGCGATTCCTCCGACCAAAGGCGGAGTCAAACCGATTGCCGCAGCGGCGGCGGCCGCTGGCCCGAGGAGGACTGCGCCGATCAGAGCGAGACCTTCGATAATGCCCATTGTCTTGTCTCCATTCTACAGGTGTGGCCAGTAGTCAACCGACTTGGAGCTGTCCAGGTCGAACTGGTTCTTGGGGTTTGAGCGGAATGAGTGAAACCTCGATACGCGGCGACGGAACAGGCGCTGGAGCCAGAGGGGCAGCGGACATAGGTGCGGGCGCGGGAGGATTCGGCGGGTTGGCTTGCACCGGGGGCAGCGGTATCGGGACCTGGACCACTTGCGCAGGTGCAGCCTGAGGGGGCACTAACACGCCTTGGTCCGGCAAGTTCACCTCGCTGGAGGGCGCCGCGACCGATGTCGTGGCCGACGTAGTCGCGCTTGTATTCCAGGGTTGAGCTGGGGGTCGGGGTGAGCTGAGTCCACCTTGGGACAGCTCGCTGGTAGCGGCCACGGATTCACCGGCATTGGGGGAGGCATGAGTCAGGTGGGCAAGTGCAACTCCGCAGGTGATGCCTACGAGCGAGAGTGCACCGGCGGCAAGCCAGAGGACCTTAGGGCGCGGCCCAAGGCCGTTCATCTCACCACCAGCCCCAGGCGATGGCATTGTTTTTCAGGACTTCCAGTTGATAGGCAGGCAATCCTGCATCGACGCCGAGCTCGTACTGAGTGCGATACAGATCGGTCGAGGCCGCTTGGGCACCCGGGATCATATTGATGACACCGGCCAAGGCGGCGTTGGCCATTACCCAAAGTGGGCTCGAGATGCTTCCGTAGAAGGGGTCCACATGTGCCTCCGTGCGTGAGGATCGGGTAGGGGTATGCGCCTCTTTATCGATACGCTCCGGAGACATTAAGCAGACGGCGACCAGAGCTCAATTGCTTCGTCGACTAAGAATGGGAACGCTGTTCCGGCGCGTTGAACTGCTGATACATCGTCAACATGGCTGTCATTCGAATCGCTGCTGGTAGGGCGGGGGGCCGTCTGAGGATCACGGGCTCGGGAACCCGGAGAGCATTCGCTTACCCCGCGTCGTCTGTGACCCGAAACACCCCGGACGCGTTCAGTTGCGGTTCAGCGTGACCTCCGTAGGGTCGCGGCCATGACCAGCGTCCTCATGATCCTGTCCGCCGCCGACCACTGGACCCTCAAGGACGGCTCCGCGCACCCCACCGGGTTCTGGGCCGAGGAGTTCGTCACCCCCTACGAGGTCTTCACCGGGGCCGGGTGGAACGTCACCGTGGCCACTCCCGGGGGCCGCGCGCCCACGGTCGACCAGGCCAGCCTCGGCGAGGGGGCCGGCGATCCGCAGACCCTCGAGAAGGTCAAGGCCTCGCTCGACCAGCTCGCCCCCGTTCTGAACTCGCCCGTCGACCTGGCGTCCGTGGACCACTCGGAGTACGACCTGGTCTTCTACCCCGGCGGCCACGGCCCGCTCGAGGACCTGGCCCGCGACCAGACGTCCGGGGCGATCCTGACCGAGCGCGTGAGCGCCGGCACGCCCGTGGCCCTGCTCTGCCACGCCCCCGCCGCCGTGCTCGCCGCGTCCGAGGACCCGGCCTCCTCGCCGTTCGCCGGCTACCGGATGACCGGATTCTCCAACGTCGAGGAGGAGCAGGTGGGACTGGCGGCCAACGCCCCCTGGCTCCTCGAGGACAAGCTCGTCGAGCTCGGCGCGGACTACTCCTCGGCCGCCGAGCCGTGGGGCTCGTACGTCGTGGTGGACCGGGGCGTCTACACCGGCCAGAACCCGCAGTCCTCCGCGGAACTGGCCGAGCGGCTCGTCGCGGACTTCGCGGGCTGAGCCTGAGGCCGGAACGCCCCCCGTGACCGGGGAACAGCAGCATCGGAGGTCCGATATGGCGCACGTCGTCGACAGCCATGCCGTCATCGGCGGCCACCGCGTCGCCTACGGCGTCCACGGGGCCGGGGAGCCTGTGGTGCTGGTGCACGGCACCCCGTCGTCGTCATATATCTGGCGGAACATCGTGCCCCGGCTCGTCGACGCCGGGTACCGCGTGCACGTGTTCGACCTGCTGGGGTACGGCCTGTCGGAGCGACCGTGGGACCCGGCCGTCGACACGTCGATCACCGGCAACGTCGCGGTCCTGGACGGGCTGCTCGACCTGTGGGGACTGGACTCGTTCCACCTGGTCGCCCACGACATCGGCGGCGGCGTCGCCCAGCGATTCGGGGTCCGCTCGATCGAGCGCCTGCGCACGCTCACACTGATCGACGTGGTGAGCTTTGACACCTACCCCTCCGAGCGGACCCGGCAGCAGATGGCAGACGGGCTGGAGGTGTTGGCGAAGAAGCCCGACGACGAGCACCGCGAGCACTTCCGCGAGTGGCTGCTGTCCACGCACAGCGACCCCACGGGCTTCGACCCGGAGGCGCTGGACGTGTACGTGGACTTCATCAGCGGACCGATCGGTCAACCGAGCCTGTTCCAGCACCAGGTCGCGCACTACGACCCCGTGCACACCATGGAGATCAGCGACAGGCTGCACACACTGGGTCAGGTCCCGGTCCAACTGATCTGGGGTGCGGACGACACCTGGCAGGTCATCGATCACGCCCACCGGCTGCACCGGGCGATCCCGGGCAGTGCCCTCCACGTGATCGACGACTGCGGTCACTTCGCGCCGGAGGAACGCCCCGCGGAGGTGTCGGCGGCGGTGCTCGGGTTCCTGGACCAGAACCGCTCCTAGCGGGGTCGTGCCCGCCTCACTCCGCGGGCGCCTCGGTTCCCTCCGCACGGCCGTAGTGGCCCGCCAGCCACGCGCACACGATCAGCTGGATCTGGTGGAACAGCATCAGGGGGAGCACCAGGAGTCCGACGGGTTGGCCGACGAACAGCACCGCGGCCATGGGCAGCCCCGTGGCCAGGGACTTCTTGGAACCGCAGAACTGCACGACCCTCTTGTCGCGGTCGGCGAACCCGAGCGCGCGGGAGAGCAGCGCGGTCAGACCCAGCACCACCGCGAGCAGGACGCAGCACGCGGCGATCAGCCACACGAGCTGGGTCGGCCCCACCCTCGACCAGATGCCGTCGGCGACCCCGTCGGAGAACGCCGCGTAGACGATCAGGACGATCACCGACTTGTCGAACAGCGCGAGGCGCTTGATCCTCGTGGTGACCGGCAGGACCCACCGCCTCAGCAGCTGGCCCAGGACGAACGGCAGGAGCAGTTGCAGGGCGATCTTCCCGACCGAGTCCCACGTGATGACCACCGATCCGTCCCTGGTCATGAGCGCGAAGACCAACAGGGGAGTGATGACCACCCCGAGCAGATTGGACACGGACGCGGAGACCACGGCGGCGCTCACGTGGCCGCGGGCGATCGCCACGAAGGTGATCGAGGACTGCACGGTGGACGGGACGAGCGTCAGGAAGAGGAAACCGGCGGCCAGCGGCTCACCGAGTACCGGCGTGAGCGCCCACCTGCCCAGGAGCCCCAGGGCCGGGAACAGCAGGAACGTCGCCGCCAGCACCACCGAGTGCAACCGCCAGTGCTTCACACCGGCCAGCAGCTCCCGGGGTTCCAACCGCGCGCCGTAGAGGAAGAACAGGACGGCGATCCCCACGGTGGTGACCCACCCGAGCGCCGTCGCCGCGCCTCCGGTCGCCGGCAGCACCGCCGCCACCACGACGGCGGCCAGGATCGCGAGGATGAACGGCTCGATCCGGAGGCGACGCAGAAAGCTCATCGACCCATTTCATCACCCCGGTCCGCGGGCGGTCCGCACGAGGACCGCAGGGGCGGCCGATAGGCTCGGGGGATGACGGAGCGAGTCGGACAGGGGTGGCGGCCCAAGTCGCTGCGGGACGGCGAGGAACCGGACCCGCGGTTCACGCTCGCCAACGAGCGCACGTTTCTGGCGTGGATCCGGACGAGCCTCGGCCTGATGGCCGGCGCCGTGGCGATGGAGGCCTTCGCCGGCGACGAGATCCCTGAGATCATCCGGACCCCGCTGGCCTGCGTACTCCTCGTGATGGCGGCGCTGCTGGCCACCGTGTCGTTCCGACGCTGGATCCGGATCGAGGCGTCCATGCGTCACAACAGGCCGCTTCCGGTCCCGCAGGCGTCGATCCTCCTGGTGCTGGGCATCGCGACCGGTGCGATCCTGCTGGTCGTCGCGATCCTCGGCGGCACCATCGCATGAGCGCAGGCGCCCCGCGGCGGCGGATCGGCGTGCGCCCGGAGGCCGTCCCGCCCGACGTCGGACTCCAGGCCGAGCGCACCAGCCTGTCGTGGGCGCGGACCTGGGCCGTGGTGACGGTGAACATCATCCTGGTGGCCAAGTTGATCGCCGAGACCTCGTGGGTGTGGGCGGCGGTCTTCGCGACTCTCGTCGTGGTCCCGCTGCTCGCGCTGCTCAGGGTGCAGCTGCACCACGAACAGCGGGTGGGGCGGTTCGTCCGGGCCGGAGAGGTCCAGCAGACCCAGGTCCGCTACAACATCGGCCTGGTGGCGATGGTGCTGGTGATGGCCGGATGCGGCCTCACCGCCGTCCTGATCCGGGTGCTGTTCTAGCCGTACAGACCAGTCGCACGGACGCCCGCGATTGCAGACGCCCGCGCCCGGACCAGGACCGGTCGGGTCAGGTGTTCTTGAAGCGACCGCTCAGGGCGTCGCGGAGCCTGTCCACCATGCCGACACCGGGCCCCAGGGTCATGTGGAACAACTCGGAGTGCGGGGATCCGGGGTGCGGGCGGGTGGGGGCGATCTTCTTGGCCGCCTCGACCTTCCGGCCCAGGTCGAGCAGGTCCTCGGCGGAGACGGCTGCCCGCAACTTGGGGAACTGGTCGCTCTCCTCGTCGTCCGCGTGGTGATCGAGGAGTTCCTTGAAGCGCTTCACGGTGGCGATGAACTCGGCGCTCTCGGAGTCCAGACCCTCGAGCTCCTTCATCACCTCTTCGATCTCCTGGTGCTCTTCCTTGTCGTGCTCGACCTCGTCGCCGCCGTCCGGGACCTCGCGCTCGTAGACGGGGTAGACGAACAACTCCTCGGCCACCGAGTGCCGGGTCACCTCGGCGATCACGGAGTCGGCCAGCGAACGGCGCTCCTTGGGGTCGGTGGTCTCCTCGATCATCTCGATCAGCCCGATCATCTCGCGATGGTCGGCGGTGAGGATGTCGACGACGTCCTTGTTGGACTCTGTCGTGGACTTCTGGGCCATGGCGAGCTCCTTCACGGTGTGGGTCGGATGGACCTCTGACCGTAGGCAGCGTGCGGGGAGCGGGCCACCGGTCGGGCCGGCACGCGGGCCCCCACCCGGGCCCCCCACGCGGGCCCCACACAGGCCTC
>NZ_JAALED010000147.1:0-2248 GCF_014145155.1 Dietzia sp. B19
GTGGATCCTGGTTCCGGGCAGCGCCGCGAAGAGGGTGCCGGGCAGCGCGTCCTGGGCCCGGATGGTGGCGCCGGTGAGCTCCGTGTGGGCTGCCGCCCTGTCGCCGAGGAGGCCGGCGCGCACCGCGTCCGCCAGCTGTGCCGCTGTCGTCATAGCCTGTCCTCGACCCGCCTCTCGTTGTCCGTGACCCCCCGTGAACCCGCTACACGCTACCTTGCCGGTCGCGGGTCACTGCGCCTGCAGGATCAGGTCGGCTGCGGGGGCGGACGGCGGGATGTTGTCCCGGTTGACCAGCCAGGAGGCGATGTCGTGGAACAGCGGCGCGGCGGACGCCCCGAGGGTGCCGCGCTGGGGGGCGTCGAGCATGATCGAGATCACGTACCGCGGATCGTCGGCGGGCAGGATCCCGGAGAAGGTGATCCAGTACCGGGAGTTGGAGTAGCACGCACACGACGGGTCGATCTGCTGGGCCGTGCCGGTCTTACCGCTGATCTGGTACCCGGCCACCGCGGCCTGAGGGCCGGTTCCCGCCTGTGCTCCCGGCCCGGACTGGACCACCGAGCGGAACATGTCGCGCACCGTGCGAGCGGTCTGCTCACTCACCACCCGCTCGCCCTCCGGTCGCTCGGACGCATGGGTCTCACCGTCCGGGTCCACCCGCTCGGCGACGATCCGGGGCGGCACCCGGACCCCGTCGTTGGCGATCGTCTGATAGATGCCCGCCATCTGCAGGGTCGTCATGGACAACCCCTGGCCGATCGGCAGGTTGGCGAAGGTACCGCCCTGCCAGTTCTGCAGGTCGGGCACCAACCCGTCCGATTCACCGGCGAGTTCGATCCCGGAGCGCTGCCCCAACCCGAACTTCTCCAGGTACTCCGAGTACGGCTCCTTGCCGACCCGCTGGGCCAGCATGAGGGTCCCGACGTTGGAGGACTTCCCGAAGATGCCCGTGGTCGTGTACGGCGTGGGACCGTGCTGCCACGCATCGGAGACGGTCACCCCCTCCATGCTGATGCTCCCGTCGACGGAGTGGACCTCCCCGGGATCGGTCAGCCCGGCCTCGATCGCCGCGGCGGCGGTGATGATCTTCTGCACCGACCCGGGCTCGAACGGCGAGGTGATCGCCGGGTTACCGAGGTCGGCCCCGCGCTCGAGCTCGGCGCCGATCCCCACCGCGGGGTTGAAGGTGTTGTCGTTGGCCATCGCGCGGACCTCGCCGGTCCGGGCGTCCAACACGACCGCGGACGCGCTCTGCGCACCCGAGGAGTCCTTGGCGGACTGCACCGCCTTCTGGACGTGCCACTGCAGGTCCGCGTCCAGGGTCAGACGGATCGTGTCGCCGTCACGCGGTGCCGAGACGTTCCGCAGCGTCCCCGGGATCACCGTGTCGTCCTGGGCCCTGTCGAAGGTCTGTCGGCCGTCCTCGCCGTCGAGTTCGTCGTTGAAGGACGCCTCGATGCCCTGCAGGCCGATGAGCTTGCCGTCGTCGCTCTTCGACGTGGCTCCCACCACGTTGGCCGCGAGGGCTCCGCCCGGGTACTCGCGGATGTCCACACGCTCCGCGCCGATCATGGGGAACTTCCTGGTGATCGCGTTGGCCTGGGTCACGTCGACGTTGCGGACGAGGTAGGTGAAGCCACCCTGGGACGTGAGCTTGGCCTCGATCTCCTCGCGGTCCACCTTCTCCCCGAGCACGGACTCGAACTCGTCGCCGATCTCGTCGACCAGCTGGTCCCAGGTGGGTTTGGTGCGGTCCAGTTCCCTGCGCGCCTCGGCGTTGCGCTGCTCGACCAGTGGCTGGATGGACAGATCACGGGCTTCCCGGGTGAACGCGATCGGGTCGCCGTGCACATCGACGATCGCGCCACGGGTGGCGGGGAGCACCTGGTGGACCTGCCGTTGGCTCTCCGCCCGGGCCGCGAGTTCGGTGCCACCGATCGTCTGTACCCACAGCAGCTTGACCAGCGCGATCACCATGATCACCACGAAGGCGGAGCGCATCCACGTGAACCGCCGGTCCGTCGACGCCGCGGTGAGGACCCTGCCGGAGCGGGTGGGGGGCCGACCGTCACCCGACCGGCTGCCGCGAGGGGCCCCCGAGGGGACCCGCGGTCCCTGTCCCGGGTTGCGTCGATCGGTCATCGAGGGGCCTTTCGCAGATCGTGTCGTCAGTAGAGGGGGCCGGGCACCGGCGCGAGTGTCGCGGCGTCACCGCCCGGGGCGGGTGCGGGAACCGGGGGTGCGGGGG
>NZ_JAALED010000148.1:0-1391 GCF_014145155.1 Dietzia sp. B19
AGACGCCCCGGACGTCGACCCCACGGGCGCCCCCGCCGAGCCCGTGACGATCGCCCCCGCCGCGGGCACCGGCGCCGACGCCCACTCCGGCGTCGTCTCGCGGGTGTTCACCGACCGGTGGATGGGCGTGTTGCTGACCATCGGGTCGGTCATCGCCCTGGTGGCGTCGTTCCAGCTCAGCCTGGACAAGATCCGGCTCCTGGAGAACCCGGACTACATGCCGGCCTGCAACTTCTCCATCCTGATGAGCTGCAAGAGCGTCATCAACTCCGAGCAGGGCTCGGTCTTCGGCTTCCCCAATCCCTTCATCGGGCTGGTGGGCTACGCCGTGCTCATCGCGATCGGCGTGGCCGCCGCCTCGGGCGTGCGCTTCCCGCGCTGGTACTGGGTGGGCGCGCTGCTGGGCCTGACGTTCGCCGCGGGGATGGTGCACTGGCTGGCGTACCAGTCCATCTTCTCCATCCAGGTGCTCTGCCCCTGGTGCATGGTCGTGTGGGCCGTGACCATCCCCATGTTCTGGTACACGCTGCTGCACGTCCTGGCCAAGCTCACCGGCGCCGGCTGGGTGCGGGCGCTCCAGCGGTGGCACCTGGTCCCCGTCGTCGTGTGGTTCCTGGCCATGGCCGCGATCATCCTCTGGGCGTTCTGGGACTTCTACTGGGCGGACTTCTTCGGCAACCTCTGACGGGAGCACGCTCCGACCGGCAGAGCACTCCGACCAGCAGAGCCCGTCGGCCGGCCCACGCCATCCCCGCCACCGGCACCGCCCGTGCGACCTGAAGGGAACCCGATGCGCTTCGTGGGAATCGACGTGGTGATCCCGGTCCACGACGAGCAGGAGCTGCTCCCCGGGTGTCTGGACTCGCTCGAGGCCTGCGCCGCGGTCACCCCCGTGCCGGTGACGGTGACCGTGGTCCTCGATTCCTGCACCGACGCCTCCGGGTCCCTCGCTCGCGGCCGGGCCCGGATCGTGCGGTGCGACGCGCGCAACGTCGGTGCCGCGCGGGCCGTCGGGTTCGACTCCCTCCCGCGACCCGCCTCGCCGCAACGGTCCGGGCAGCGCTGGTACGCCACCACCGACGCCGACTCGCGCGTGCCCCCCACCTGGCTGGCCGACCAGCTGGCCCGGGCACTCGACGGCGCCGACGTGGTAGCCGGTCTGGTCGAGGTGACCGACTGGTCCGAGTGGAACCCGGACACCCGGGTGCGCTACCTCGAGGGCTACCGGGCCGGTTCCGACCACCGGCACATCCACGGCGCCAACATCGGCATCTCGGCCCGTGCGTACCGCGATCTGGGCGGGTTCGAGCCCCTGCCGGTCCACGAGGACGTGCGCCTGGTGCACCGAGCCGAGGAGGCGGGGCTGTCGATCGCCTGGTCCACCGCGACGA
>NZ_JAALED010000149.1:0-3215 GCF_014145155.1 Dietzia sp. B19
GGCCCCGGGGCCCGGCCGTCCCCGCGAGGCGAGTGTCCCCGGGGCCCGGCCGTCCCCGCGACGCCGCGGCTCAGTTGCGGAGCATCTCCGCCACCAGGTAGGCCAACTCCAGCGACTGCTGGGTGTTGAGCCTCGGGTCGCACGCGGTCTCGTACCGCCCGGCCAGATCGAGGTCGGAGATGTCCTGGGCGCCCCCGAGGCACTCGGTGACGTCCTCACCCGTGAGCTCGATGTGGATGCCGCCCGGGTGCGAGCCGAGGGCGTGATGAACCTCGAAGAAGCCCTGGACCTCGTCGATGATCCGGTCGAAGTGGCGGGTCTTGTAACCGTTCGACGTGGAATGGGTGTTGCCGTGCATCGGGTCGCACTGCCAGATGACCTTGTGTCCCGAGGCCTCGACGGCCTGCACGATCGGCGGGAGCGCGTCCCTGACCTTGTCGTTGCCCATGCGGGAGACCAGGGTCAGGCGTCCCGGACGATTGCGCGGATCGAGCTTCTCCACGTACTCCACCGCGAGTTCCGGGGTGGTCGAGGGGCCGATCTTCAGTCCGATCGGGTTCTCGATGAGTGAGGCGAACGCCACGTGGGCGTCGTCGATCCCACGGGTCCGCTCCCCGATCCACAGGAAGTGGGCCGAGAGGTCGTACAACCCCTGCTCCGCGTCACCCGTGAGGCCCGTGCCGTCGTCGGCCAGGCGCAACATCGCGCGCTCGTAGTCGAGCACCAGCGCCTCGTGGGAGGAGAAGATGTCCGCCGACCGCAGGTTCTCGTCGGAGACACCGCAGGCGTCCATGAACCGCAGCCCTCGATCGACCTCCGCCGCGAGCGCCTCGTAGCGCGCGCCGGCCGGCGACCCGGCGACGAACTCCATGTTCCACTCGTGCACGCGGTGCAGGTCCGCCGTCCCCGAGGCCGTCAGGGAGCGGACCAGGTTCATGGCCGCGGCGGCGTTGGCGTAGGCGCGGACCAGACGCGACGCGTCGTGCTCACGAGCGGTGTCGTCCGCGTCGAGCCCGTTGACCATGTCCCCGCGGTAGGAGAGCAGGCCGGTGGCGTCCCTGTCGGCGGAGCGCGGTTTGGCATACTGCCCGGCGATCCGGCCGACCTTCACCACCGGCATGGACGCGCCGTAGGTCAGGACGACGGACATCTGCAGGAGCGTGCGGATCACGCCCTTGATGTGCGGCTCGGTGTTGGCCTCGAACGTCTCCGCGCAGTCCCCGCCCTGGAGCAGGAACGCGCGACCGTGCGCGACGTCGGCCAGCCGATCCGAGAGGTGTTCGACCTCCGAGGCCACGCAGATTGGCGGAACGCTCTCGAGGACCTTGCGCATGGCCGCGGCGTGATCGGGATCCCACGACGGTTGCTGCAGCGCGGGTCGCGACAGGGCGTCCGCCAGCAGCCGATCGAGGTCCGCCGAGAGCGGGGGGAGGTCGGGAAGCTGTGCGATGTCGACGTCGACTGTCCAGTTGCTCACCCCGCGAGGATACGCCACCGCCGCCGGCGCGGACCTCAGAGACCCAGGTGGGGCGCCTTCGCCGCGATCGCCCGGAATCTCAAGAACGCATGGCGGGCATCGCCGAGGGCGTCGTGGGCTCCGCCCGGGTGAGGGGGCAGCTCCGGTTGCCCGGCCATCTCCCACAGCTGGCGCACGTCCCGCGTGAACCTCGGCATCGCCGCCGGCAGCTCGGTCATGTCACCCCAGAGCTGACACACCGCGACGTGGTCATAGGCCCCGATCCACGCCCACAGCTCGACCGGCCCGGAGATCGGTGCGGTGACGAAGTCGTACAACCCGTCCCGGATCCCCGACCGCGACATCCAGGCCGGCGAGGAGGGATTGGGCAGCTTGGGCAGGACGTTCCGCCGGACCCACGGGCCGGCCTTGGCCTGGTCGAAATCCGTGGAGACCGCGTAGAACTCGCGTCCGTCCTCCGCCACCACCCCCACCGACACCAGGTCGATGGTGGTGCCGTCCTCGATGAACTCACAATCGTAGAAGTAGCGCACCGGCGTCAGCGCTGTCCCTCGACGGGCTGGTCGAGGAGGTTGCGTCCCGACTTGCGCACCGCCTCGTAGCGCTTCTTCATCTCCGCGCCGTAGGTGTCGTGGACATACTCCTGACCCGTCAACGCCTGGATGCGCCGCATGAACTCATCGGTGATCTCCCGCTCGGCCACGCGGTCGCCCTCCCGCCCGGCCCACGGCGTCAGGTCGAGTGGTTCCCCGATCATCACCCGGACCCGGGTCCGGCGGTGGGGTCGGTTGACCTTGCGGATGTACTCACCCGTCCCGATCACGCCCACGGGGACGATCGGGACCCCGGCGCGCAGCGCGAGCCGGGCGGGCCCGGTCTTGCCGCGGTACAACCGCCCGTCCGGGGACCGGGTCCCCTCCGGGTAGACGCACAGGATCTGACCCGACGAGAGGACCTCGAGGCCCGCGTTGAGAGCGGCCTGGGCGGCATCGGCGTCGGTGCGGTCGATCGGGTACTGACCGGTCCCCGCGAAGAACCACCTGCTGAGCATGCCGCGGATCCCGGTGCCGGTGAAGTAGTCGCTCTTCGCCAGGAACGTGACCCGCCGGGGAAGGAGGAGCGGGGTGAACAGCCAGTCGGCCACCGACTCGTGGTTGCCCACGAGGACCGCCGCCCCGCTGGTCGGGAAGTTCTCCCGGCCGGTGATGACCGGCCGACTGGTCAGCCGCAGGAAGGGCCCGATGATCACGTACTTGAACAACCAGTACAGCAACTTGGGTCACCGGACCTTCCGTCGTTGGGGAGTTGACGGAGCGGATACTACCCGGATCGGTCCGCGAATCCGGACGGGACGAGATTCGGTGGCCACAGCTCGGGATCGGGGACGAAGCCGGCGACCACGGCGCGCGCCTCGGGGTCGAAGTGTGTGGTGACGAGGGTGCACCGGGACAGCAACGCGGGGAGCCTCACCACCGTCCGGACACCGTCGAGGTCCAGGCGCAGCTCGTCGCCCTCGACCGAGGGCGGGGTCGTCGGACGGTCCGACACCGGGCACTCCACCCGGTATCCCCCACTCCCGTCCGGGGAGACGGAGGGTGTGACCGCCCCGCGGGCGAGTTCGGCCAGCGCCGCGGTCCGGCCCGGGGCGCTCCCGGCGACCATCACCTCGACGGGCCCCGCGAGGAACGTCGAGACCTCCGCCGCGAGGAGGGACAGTCGGTGCGCCTCGCGGGTCCGG
>NZ_JAALED010000150.1:0-10346 GCF_014145155.1 Dietzia sp. B19
TGAGGTCGGCACCGGCGCAGAAGGTCCCGCCGGCGTGACCGAGGACCACCACGCGGGCACCGTCGTCCGCGGCCGCCCGGTCGAGCGCCGCGTGCAGCTGCTCGACCAGGGCGCTCGAGATGGCGTTGCGGTTGTGCTGCGAGTCGAGGGTCACGCGGGCGGCGCCCCCGGAGACCTCGTAGCGCACCAGCACCGGAACACCCACGGTCTGATCGTCCGCCGCGGCCACCTCAGTAGCTCCTCGGCAGCCCGAGCGAGTGCTGGGCCACGTAGTTGAGGATCATCTCCCGGCTGACCGGGGCGATGCGGGGCAGGCGAGACGCGGCGAGCATGCCGGCGAGTCCGTACTCCACCGACAGCCCGTTGCCGCCGAGGGTCTGGATGGCCTGGTCGACGGTGCGGGCGGAGACCTCTCCGGAGGCGTACTTGGCCATGTTGGCGGCCTCGCCGGCGAGGTCGTCCAGGCCGGCGTCGACGAGCGCCGCGGCCTTGCGCATCATCAACCGGGCCAGCTCCAGCTCGATCTTGCACTGGGCGAGGGGGTGGGCGATCCCCTGGTGGGCGCCGATCGGGGTCTTCCACACGGTGCGCTCGTTCGCGTACTTCGTGGCCTTGTCCATCGCGTAGCGGGCGGAACCGATCGCCATCCCGGAGGCCATGATGCGCTCGGGGTTGAGGCCCGCGAAGAGCATGAGCAGCGCGGTGTCGCCGTCACCGATGAGCGCGTCCGCGGGCAGGCGCACGTCGTCGAAGTACAGCTGGAACTGCCGCTCGGGCGTGCGCACCTCGGTGGGGATGTGGGTGCGCTCGAGTCCGGGCGCGTCGGTGGGCACCATGAACAGGGCCGGCTGGAGCTTGCCGCTCGCGGCGCCCTCGAGTCGGGCCACCACGAGGATCGCGTCGGCCTGGTCGACTCCCGAGATGTAGGTCTTCTGCCCGCTGAGCAGGAAGTCCGAGCCGTCCCGGCGTGCGGTGGTGGTGATGGCGTGGGAGTTGGACCCGGCGTCCGGCTCGGTGATGGCGAACGAGGTGATGATCTCGCCCGAGGCCAGGCCTGGCAGCCAGCGCTTCTTCTGCTCCTCGGTCCCGAAGCGGGAGATGATCGTGCCGTTGATGGCGGGCGAGACCACCATCATGAGCAGCCCGGCGCCCGCGGCGGAGAGCTCCTCCTCGACCATCGCGAGCTCGGTCATGCCGGCCCCGCCGCCTCCGTACTCCTCGGGCAGGTTCACCCCCAGCAGTCCGAGCCTGCCCGCCTCGGTCCACAGCTCGTCGGTGGTCTCGCCGGCGTCGGACTTCTCGCGCATGTACTCCATGCCGTATCGCGAGCCCAGGTCGAAGGCGACCTTGCGGAGTTGCTTCTGCTCCTCGGTGTCGACGACGGGGTTGGGGATCTGAGAGATGTCGGTCATCGTGGTCACTCCTGGGGGGTGGTGGTGTCGGTGCTGGCGGGATCGGTGCTGTCGGCGTCGGTGCTGTCGGGTTCCGCGACGACGGCGAGGATGGTGCCGGTCTCGACCTGGGTGCCGACCTCGACGGGCAGCTCGGTGACGATGCCGTCCACGGCGGCGGAGATGGTGTGTTCCATCTTCATGGCCTCCATCCACAGCAGCGGCTGGCCGGCGGTGACGGTGTCCCCGACGGAGACGGCCACCCGGATGACCGCACCCGGCATGGGGGCGAGCAGCGAACCCGCGGCGACCTCCGCGCCGGGATCGGAGTACCGGGGCGGTTCGATGAGCGGGACCGGTCCGAGTGGCGAGTCCACCTCCACGACGGTGTCGGAGCCCACCACCTCGTACCGGGCCACGGAGAAGGTGTGGCGCACTCCCCTGACCTCGAGGTCCACCGAGTCGGGGCGGACCTGTCCGACGCGGACGACCTCGGCGAGATCGCCGTCCGCGTGGGCGCCGGAGCGGTCGCGGATGTACGCCACCTCCAGCTCGTCCTCCCCGAACCGGTAGGTCCGCCTCTGGAGCGTGCGGCCGACGTTGCGGAAGCCCGCCTGCGCCAGCGCCACCGGCCCGGCGGCGTGGTCGGCGGTCCCGGACACGATCGCGGCGGCCAGCGCGGAGATCGCCACGGCCTCGTCGTCGGCGAGCGGGGCGGCGAGCGCCTGCGCACCGTGATCGTCGAGGAACGCGGTCGACAGGTTGCCGGCGATGAACTCCGGGTGGCGCAGGACCCGGACCAGCTGGGCGCGGTTGGTCGTCAGGCCGTGGATCTTCGCCCGCGTCAGCGCGCCGGCGAGCGAGGCGCAGGCCTCGGAACGGGTACGGCCGTAGGAGATGACCTTGGCCAGCATCGGGTCGTAGTGCACGCCGATCACCGCGCCGTCCGCCCCGGGTTCGACACCGCTGTCCACCCGGATGCCCGGGCGGTGCGGGCCCTCGAAGGTCGAGCAGACGCCGGGGACGTCGAGCGCCCACAGGGTTCCGGAACCCGGCGTGTAGTCGCTCGCCGGGTCCTCGGCGTAGAGGCGGGCCTCGAACGACCAGCCGTGGGCGGCCGGGGGTGTGGTGGACGGCAGGGGAAGGCCCGCCGCCACGTCCAGCTGGAGCGCCACCAGGTCCAGTCCGGTCGTGGCCTCGGTGACTGGGTGCTCGACCTGGAGGCGGGTGTTCATCTCGAGGAAGAAGAACTCGCCGTCGTCGGTGGCGAGGAACTCGACCGTGCCGGCGCCGGTGTAGCCGATGGCGACGGCGGCGTCACGGGCCGCCTTGTAGAGCGCTTCCCGCATCCCCGGCGTCCGCTCCACGAGCGGGCTGGGGGCTTCCTCGATGACCTTCTGGTGGCGACGCTGGATCGAGCACTCCCGCTCGCCCACCGCCCACACGGTGCCGTGGGAATCGGCCATGATCTGGACCTCGATGTGGCGGCCACGCTCGAGATAGCGTTCGCAGAACACGGCGTCGTCACCGAAGGCGGACTTGGCCTCCCGCTGAGCACCTGCGATCTCGTCGTGCAGCGAGTCCAGCGTGCGGACCACTCGCATACCGCGACCGCCGCCACCGGCGGAGGCCTTGACCAGCACCGGGAGCATGTCCTCGGTGACGTCGGCGGGCTCGAGGTCGGTGAGCATCGGGACGCCCGCCTCGCCCATCATCTTCTTGGCCTCGATCTTGGAACCCATGGCCTCGATGGCGGCGACCGGCGGGCCGACCCAGGCCAGGCCGGCGTCGATCACGGCGCGGGCGAACCCGGCGTTCTCGGAGAGGAAGCCGTAGCCGGGGTGGATGGCGTCGGCTCCGGCGGCACGGGCGGCCTCGATCACGAGATCGCCGCGGAGGTAGGTCTCTGCGGGGGTGTTGCCGGGGAGACGGACGGCGGCGTCGGCCTCGCGGGTGTGCGGGGCGCCCGAGTCGGCGTCCGAGTAGACCGCCACCGTGGTCATGCCCAGGGCGCGGGCGGTGCGGTGGACACGGCGGGCGATCTCCCCGCGATTGGCGACCAGGACCGAGGTGATCGGGGCTGGGGTGGGTGAATTCTGCATGGGTGTGTTCCTCACATCCGGAAGACGCCGAAGCGGTCGGTTCCGGCGACTTCTCCGGAGTGGATCGCGGACAGGCTGAGACCCAGCACGGTCCGGGTGTCGCGGGGGTCGATGATGCCGTCGTCGTAGAGCATCCCGGACAGGAAGGCCGGCAACGACTCCTTCTCGATCTGGTCGGCGATCATGGTCTTGAGACCGTCGATCGTCTCCTGGGTCATCTCCTCGCCCCGGGCGGACGAGGCGGCGGCGGCCACGGACGTGACCACGTCGGCGAGCTGCTGACCGCCCATGACGGCGGACTTGGCGCTCGGCCAGGTGTAGAGGAACCGCGGGTCGAACGCGCGGCCGCACATGCCGTAGTGCCCGGCACCGTAGGAGGCGGCGGTGATCAGTGACAGGTGCGGGACCTCCGAGTTGGAGACCGCGTTGATCATCATGGCGCCGTGCTTGATGATGCCGCCGCGCTCGTACTCGGAGCCGACCATGTACCCGGTGGTGTTGTGCATGAACAGCAGCGGGGTGTCGTAGCGGTTGGCCAGCTCGATGAACTGGGTGGCCTTCTGCGCCTCCTCGCTGAACAGCACGCCGCGGGCGTTGGCGATGATGCCCACGGGGTAGCCGTGGATCTCGGCCCACCCGGTGACCAGGCTCGCCCCGTAGAGCGGCTTGAACTCGTCGAAGTCGGACCCGTCCACGATGCGCGCGATGATCTCGCGCGGGTCGAAGGGGATCTTGAGGTCCTCCGGGACGATGCCGAGGAGATCCTCCGCGCCGTAGAGCGGCTCGATGACCTCGGCTCGCGGGGCTCGTCCCGACTTCGACCAGTTGAGCCTGCGGACGATGCCGCGCGTGATGCGTGCGGCATCGGCCTCGTCGAGGGCGTAGTGGTCGGCGAGTCCCGAGACGCGGGCGTGCATGTCGGCGCCGCCGAGGGTCTCCTCGTCGGCGATCTCACCGGTGGCCGCCTTGACCAGCGGGGGTCCGGCGAGGAACACCTTCGAGCGCTCCTCGATCATGACCACGTGGTCACTCATCCCCGGGACGTACGCTCCGCCGGCGGTGGAGTTGCCGTAGACCACGGCGATGGTGGGGATGCCGGCCTTGGACAGGCGCGTGAGGTCGCGGAACAGCGCGCCTCCGGGGATGAACACCTCCTTCTGCGTGGGCAGGTCGGCGCCACCGGACTCGACGAGGCTGATCACCGGGAGCCGGTTCTTCATGGCCACGTCGTTGAGGCGGAGGATCTTGCGCAGCGTCCACGGGTTGGACGTGCCGCCCTTGACCGTGGGGTCGTTCGCGATGACCAGGCACTCCACGCCCTCGACCACGCCGATCCCGGCCACCACGGAGGCGCCGGTCTGGAAGTCCGAGCCCCACGCGGCGAGAGCGCACAGCTCGAGGAAGGGCGACTCGCGGTCGAGAACCATGTCGATCCGTTCCCGGGCGGTGAACTTGCCGCGCTCGCGGTGGCGGGCGACCTTGCTCTCGCCGCCGCCGGCGAGCGCGGGTTCGAGATCGGCGGTGAGCTGGGTGAGTTTGTCCTCCATCGCGGCTTTGGCGGCACCGAACTCGGCGCTGGTGGTGTCGAGCGTGGAACGCAGGATGGTCATGCGGTGTACCCCAAACGTCGTCCGGCGAGGGTGGTGAGGATCTCGGTGGTGCCTCCGCCGATGCCCAGGAGGCGGACATCGCGGTACTGGCGGCTCACCTCGGACTCGGCCATGTAGCCGAGACCTCCGAAGAGCTGGAGTGCTTCGTTGGCGACCCACTCCGCGCACTCCACGGCGGTGTTCTTGGCAAAGCAGACCTCGGCGATCGCGTCGTGCCCCGCCGCGGCCAGGTCCACGCACCGGTGGGTGTAGGTGCGGGCGACGTCGATACGGCGGGCCATCTCGGTGACGGTGTTCTGCACGGCCTGCCGGGAGAGCAGGGGGCGGCCGAAGGTCTCACGCTCCCGCACCCAGTCCAGGGTGAGGTCGAGGCATCGCTGGGCGTGGGAGTACCCCTGGGCGGCCAGCGCCGCGCGTTCGCCCACGAAGCCGATGGCGATCTGGGCGAACCCGTCGTGCTCGGCGCCGACGAGGTTCTCCACCGGCACCCGGCAGTCGGTGAACGTCAACTCGGAGGTGTCCGAGGCACGCCAGCCCAGCTTCTCCAGCGGGGCGGAGCGGTGGAAACCGGGGGTGTCGGTGGGGATGACGAGCAGGCTGACGCCCGCCGCTCCCTTCAGGTCGTCACCGCCGGTGCGCACGGCGGTCACCACGAAGTCGGCGCGGGTACCGGAGGTGATGTACGTCTTGGCGCCGTTGACGACGTAGTGGTCGCCGTCCCGGCGGGCGGTGGTGGTGAGGCGTCCGACGTCGGAACCGCCGCCGGGCTCGGTGATGGCCAGGGAGCCGATCAACTCGCCGGCGAGCGTGGGCCTGACCCAGCGCTCGATCTGGTCGGGTCGGCCGGACTGGGCCAGGTGGGGGGTGGCGATCCCGCAGGTGAACAGCGAGGCGAACACGCCGCCGGCGACGCCGGCCTCGTGGAGGGCCTCGCAGACGATCAGGGAGTCACGCATGTCGCCACCCCCGCCCCCGACCTCCTCGGGGAACGAGACACCGAGCAGGCCCAGCCGGCCGGCCTTCGCGTGCAGCTCGCGGGGCAACGCGCCCGCGGCCTCCCACTCGTCCTGGTGGGGCAGGATCTCGCGCTCGGCGAAACGGGTCGTGGTCTCGCGCAGGGCGAGACTCTCCTCGGAATACCAGGGATCCCCCGGTACGTACGGCGGGATGGTCACGCGTTCTCCTCTGCGGGGGCCGGCTCGGCGGGTGCCGTGGCGGCGGGTACGGGGGCGGCGGGTACGGGGGCGGTGATGTCGTCGGGCACGTCGATGAGGCGGGAGCGGAGCCACTCGGCGAGTCCCTTGGCCTGGGGGTCCCAGCGGTAGCCGTGGGCGACGCCCTTGCCGAGCAGTCCGTCGATGACGAAGTTCACGGCATTGATGCGGGGAAGTTCGTATCTCTCGACCGGGAGGTCGGCGGTCTCCGGGAGCAGGCGACGCAGCTCGTCGACGGTGAGGGTTTCGCGCATCCAGCGGTAGGCCGCCGCGTCTCCGGCCCACAGACCGATGTTGGCGGTCCCGCCTTTGTCTCCCGAGCGGGCGCCGAGCACGTCCCCCAGGGGCCTGCGCGTGGTGGACGCCGTCGACCGGGAGGACGGGGACAGCGATGCACCCTCGGCGTCGAGGCCGTCGGAGGCGTGACCGTCGCCCATCTCCTCCGTGTGTTCCGGAGGCGCGATGTCCACCCGGGTTCCGTCGGGGAGCACCGCGACGTGCGGCACCTTCTCCTGGTCGAGGTAGGCGGGGACGTACACGCCGTACGGGCCGCCGCGACCGGGGGGCGCGCTCGGCGTGGCACCCGGGTAGCTCGCCAGGATCATGGCCACCGCGGCGTCGGAGAACGCCCGGCCCACCACGTCGGAGTCCGGGTCCCAGGCGACGACGGTCAGCAGTGCGGTCGCCGCGGCCTGGGTGTCGGCGTCCGCGTGGTCCGTGCGGCTGAGGCGGAAGTCGATCTCCGCCGGACGGGTGGCGAGGCCGGCGAGGATCTGGCGCTCGACCAGTGCGGCCTTGTCCTCGATGTCCAGCCCGGTGAGCAGGAACGTGACCTCGTTGCGGAAGCCACCGAGGCACGTCACCGACACCTTGGTGGTGGCGGGGGCGGTCTCGCCGCGCACCCCGGAGATGCGGACGCGGTCGGGGCCCTCCTGCTCGAGGCGAGCGGTGTCCAGGCGGGTGACGACGTCGGGCCCGCCGTAGCGCGCCCCGGTGACCTCGTAGAGGAGTTGGGAGGTGACGGTGCCGACCGTCACCGCTCCCCCGGTCCCGGCGTGCTTGGTGATGACGGAGGTGCCGTCGGAGGCGATCTCGGCGATGGGGAAACCGGGGGTGACGGGGTCGGCGATCTCACCGCGGTTGAAGAAGGCGTAGTTGCCGCCCGTGGCCTGGGTCCCGCACTCGATGACGTGCCCCGCGACGGTGGCGCCGGCGAGGGCGTCGAGGTCCGTCCGGGTCCACCCGAAGTGGCTGATCGCCGGACCGACGATGACCGAGGCGTCGGTGACGCGACCGGTGACGACGATGTCGGCACCGGCGTCCAGACAGCGGGCGATCCCGAAGCCCCCGAGGTAGGCGTTGGCGGTGACCGGGAAGCCGGCGTCGGCCGGGATGTCGAGTTCCGAGACCCGGTCGATCAGGTCGTCGCCCTCGACGTGCGCGACCCGCGGGGACAGCCCCAGCCGCGATCCGAGCTCGACGACCGCGCCGGCCAGGCCGGCGGGGTTGAGACCGCCCGCGTTCGCGACGATCCTGACGTTCTTCTCCAGCGCCAGCCCGAGACAGTCCTCGAGCTGCCGCAGGAAGGTCTTGGCGTACCCGAGCTCCGCGTTCTTCATCCGGTCGCGGCCCAGGATGAGCATGGTGAGTTCGGCGAGGTAGTCGCCGGTGAGGACGTCGAGTTCGCCCCCCTCGAGCATCTCGCGCATCGCGGAGATGCGGTCACCGTAGAAGCCGGACATGTTTCCCACGCGCAGCGGCGCGGCGAGGTTCCTCACGGTCATGCCCGCGCCCCCTCCTCGCGGCCGCCGCCGGGCAGGCCCGCGAAGACCTGGGCGATCCGCAGCCACTCCTCCGCGTCCTCGCCGACCGCCTCGAGGGCGGTGTCGGCGCGGTGGACGCGCTGGGTGACCAGCAGGCAGAAGTCGAGCACCGGTCCGGTGACTCGCTGCTCGGCGTCGGCCGGGCCGAACTCGAGGACGGTGCCGTCGGGCAGGGTGAGCGCGAGGTGGACCTCCGAGGACGGGGCCTCGAGTCCGTTCATCAGATACGCGAAGCCGCGGGTCTTGAACCCCAGACGGGCCACGTGGGGCAGCGCCGCGATGAAGGCCGGGTCGGAGTCGAGCGGGATCCCGACGGCGTCGGCGACGTCGATGCCGTGTGCCCAGGTCTCCATGATCCGGGCGGTCGTCATGGACTTCGGCCGCATCGGCGGTCCGAACCACGGGACCTGGTCGCCCGGATCGGCGGCCTTGAGCGCGTCCGCGAGTTCTCCCCGGGCCAGGCGCCACCGGGCGAGCACCTCGTCGCGGCCGGTGGCGGCGATCTCGGCGGCACCGGCGTCCACGAAACCGGTCGGATCGGCCATGGCCGTCTCCACCACACCCTGGAAGGCGTCCGGATCGGTGATGGCGGTGACCGAGACCTCGTCGGTCCAGGCCAGGTGCGCGATCTGCATGCCCACGTCCCAGCCCACGGCCGGGGTGTCCAGATGCCAGACGTCGGGACCGGCGGTCTCGACGAGGTCGTCTAGTCGGGCGCTGAGCGCGGCCAGGACCGCGTGCGGGTCCTCCGTCGCCGAGGGCCGGATGTTCGTCTGCATGGCATCAGACTCCCACCGCGCCTCGAATAAAGCAAGCATGCTTGCTTGCTTTTTTGGCACGGCGTTCTCCCGGTGCGGACCGGGAGGATCACCTCACCCGCCGTCGCGCGGGGTCACACCGGGCACCCCAGGGTGTAGTTCCACTCGGTGCCGTTCCGGGGGGCGTCTACCTTCACCGTCATCGATGTCGACACACCGGGGGGCACGTCGATCCATACGTGCCAGTCTCCGTTGGTTCCCACGTAGCCCGGGGTGGTCCACAGCACGGTTCCGTCATAGGCCACCTCGACGAAGTCGGGCACGTAATAGGTCTCCAACCGCAGCAGTACCCGGCCGCCGCCGCTGCGGCCGATCTCATGCCTGTTGGTGAAGATGCCCTGCCGCCCGGAATTGGTGAAGGTGTTGCACGGCGTGACCGGAGCCAGGACCACCTGGGTCGCCGCGAGGACCCGATCCCACCCCACTTCACCGCGCGACGCCCTCTCCGCGAGGGTCATGATGTCCTGCGAACCCCCGGGGATCCCCTGCACCACCCGGAACACATCGAGGATCTCTCCACTGCGGATGTTCGCGATCAGTTCGTTGAGATTGGCCAGGGACCCGTTGTCCAGCGCTCCCCGGGCACCCGGGTTCATCCCCTCGATGATGGCCTCCAACTCCTGCACACTCCCGGCGGCGTCCCCGAGCTCGCTGCCGAGTTCGGCACTGGAGGGGGACCCTGTCTGGGCGGTGGCGACCGGCGCCCCGACCGCGACCACAGCCGCGGCCATCAGCGAGGTGGCGGCGACGACCGGGACTCTGGCGATGATCGAACGTGTCATGCGGACTCCTCGTAAGACGACCGCACGGGACGTGCGCCCGGCGGGCCCGGACGATGGACGGTCTCCACCGACGCTAGGCAGCCGAGGCGCAGGGGTCTGTCCTACGTTCGCTCCATGTCCGCCGGTCCGGGCCTCGCGACGAGCCTCACGGTCCGAACTCGAGGAGTTCGCCGGGGATCGACAGACGGACGGAGGCCAGGTCGGCCCCGAGCCCGCTGTCGAGCGGCACACCACGCGGGGGGCGCGCCACGAGGTTGACGGCGCGGAGGTTGGGCAGCAGGTAACGGCGGGTCTCCATGCCCTCCAGCGCGGGCAGGAGTTCGCGGAAGCGGTCGATCGTGAGCTCTCCGGCCAGCCACGCGAACGCGGAGTCGTCCCAGGTCCAGACCGCGATGTTCACCCCTCGGCCGACCACGCCTCGACGCACGCTCGCGACGGAACCCAGCACGGACGTCACCGGCTCACCACCGGGCACGGACCCCCGCGACCACGGGGTGGGCAGCTCGCCGGGCCCGATGTCCGCGGTCTCCACCGGGACGGGCACCGCGACGCCTTCACCGCCCGGGAGGACGACGGTGTGTCCGGCGTCCGCCTGCGCCAGCGGGC
>NZ_JAALED010000015.1:0-4129 GCF_014145155.1 Dietzia sp. B19
GGCGCCGGGGCAGCGGCCTCCCGTGGCGCCGACGTGCGGACTCCGGGCCCGCACTGCGCGTGGAGGCGGCCTACTGCGCTGAGGTGGTCGGGATGACACTCGAGGCGATGGGTGTCCTGCTGCCGGCCGGCGACGCCAGTTGGTACGACCCGGGCCGATTCTGGAGCGGGGACGCGCTGCCGCTCGCCCCGGGGTGGGGCTACGGGCGGGAGGTCGCCGTCACCGTTCCCGGTGGAGGAAGCCGGGATCGGTGAGCGTGGGTCAGCCGCCGAGGACCGCGGTGCTCAGGTCCGCCTCCGCGGCCTCCGGCGCCACGACCAGCAACTCGTCGCCCGGTTCGAACGGCACGTCGGGTTCGGGGGCTATCACTCTTCCCCCGCGGAGGATCGCCACCAGCGCCGCGTCCCGGGGGAAGCGGACGCGTGAGACCGGTCTGCCCGCGAGGGGGGTCTGGTCCGGCAGCGTCACGCTCACCAGATTGGCGCCGCCGCGCCGCAGGGTCATCAACCGCACGACGTCCCCGACGGAGACCGCCTCCTCCACGACGGAGACCATGAGTCGGGGGGTGGAGACGGCCACGTCGACGCCCCAGCGGTCGTCGAACAGCCACTCGTTCCGGGGGTCGTTGACGCGGGCGACCACGCGGGACACGGCGAACTCCGTCTTGGCCAGCAGGCTCACGACCAGGTTCACCTTGTCGTCGCCGGTGGCCGCGACCACCACGTCGGACTCCTCCGCGCGGAGTCGTTCGAGGAAGCCCAACTCGCACGCGTCGCCGACGAGTTGCCGGGCACCGGTCACCCCGTCGCGGTCGAAGACCGCCGCGCGCTTGTCGACCAGCGTCACGGTGTGGTCGTTGGCCAGGAGTTCGCGTGCGATCGATCGTCCCACCACGCCGGCCCCGGCCACCAGGACCCGCATGGTGGAGGCGTGGAACGTGCGGGCGGGGGCGCGGTCCAGCAGGCCGGCCCCGTCGGCGTAGTCGGGGACCGAACCGTCGGGGACGGGATCGCCGGTCACGGGTCGGTCAGTCATCAGATGGTCCTCGCTCCAGGATGTCGTCGAGATCGTCGACCACGCCCGAGGGAACGGCGAGGTGGATCAGGTCGTCGGCCTGCACGAGAGTGCTGCCGCCGGGCACCCTGCACTCCCCGAAGCGGGTGAGCGCGACCACGGTGCCACCGACCAGATCGGCGAGAGACGCCAGTCCCACGCCGACCCACACCGACGGAGGGACGACGGCGACGAGCGACACCTCGCCGGTCTGATCGCGCCAGACCACCGGGCTCGACCCGGACGTGATGTACCGGATGAGGCGGCCGGTGGCCCAGGGCACCGTGGCGACGGTGGGAATGCCCAGCCGCTCGTAGACCTCGGCGCGTCCGGCGTCGTAGATCCGGGCGATCACCCGCTCGACGCCGAAGGTCTCGCGGGCCACCCTCGCGGCGATGATGTTGGAGTTGTCCCCGGAGGAGACCGCCGCGAACGCGTCCGCCCCGTGTAACCCGGCGTCGACGAGGACCTCGCGATCGAAGCCGAGCCCGGTGACGGTGCGTCCGTCGAACTGCTCCGCCAACCTGGCGAACGCGGCGGGGTCGCGGTCGATCACCACGACCTCGTGACCGCCCTCGTCGAGCTCGGTCGCGAGCGCCGCGCCGACACGCCCACAGCCCATGATGATGACCCTCATGGCCAGTACCGCTCCTCACGGTCCGCGACGCGCGGACCCGTCCCGATCACGCTACCCTCGTCGGCGGCGCTGTCCCTGCGGCACGCGGAGCCCTACGATGTGTCGGTGTCCAGGATCTCCAGGGTCTCCGTCGGAACCAAGCGCCTGCTGTTGGGGCGCCCCTTCCGCAGCGACACCACCGGGGACACCCCGCTGCGCAAGCGGATAGCGTTGCCGGTCTTCGCGTCGGATGCGTTGTCCTCGGTCGCCTACGCCCCCGAGGAGATCTTCCTCATCCTGTCGTTGGCCGGGGTGTCGGCGCTGGCGTTCACCCCGTGGGTCGGGCTCGCGGTGGCGGTGGTCATGGTGGTCGTGATCGCCTGCTACCGGCAGAACGTCCGCGCGTATCCGTCGGGCGGGGGGGACTACGAGGTCGCCACCGTCAATCTCGGGCCGAACGCCGGTCTGGGTGTGGGGGCGGCCCTCCTCATCGACTACGTGCTCACCGTGGCGGTGTCGATCTCGGCGGCGGCCGCCAACGTCGGCTCCGCGATCCCGTTCGTGCACTCGAACGAGGTGGTGTTCGCCGTCATCGCGATCGTCCTGCTCACCGCGATCAACCTCCGGGGCATCCGGGAGTCCCGCGCGACGTTCGCCATCCCCGTCTACGCGTTCATGGCGGCCATGACCGCGCTGGTGGTGTGGGGGTTGTTCCAGGTCGGCGTGCTTGGACGTGAGCTGAGGGCGGAGTCCGCGGAGTTCGAGCTCGTCACGCCCGACGGCGTGGCGGTCGCCGGGCTCGCGCTCGCGTTCGTGGTGGCCAAGTCCTTCGCCTCGGGCTGTGCCGCGTTGACCGGGGTCGAGGCCATCCACAACGGCGTGCCGGCGTTCCGCAGCCCCAGGGCCAGGAACGCCGCGACGACTCTGGTCATGCTCGGCGTGGTATCCATCTCGTTCCTGCTCGGGCTCATCGTGCTGGCCAACCAGCTCGGGGTGCAGGTCGCGGAGGACCCGGCCACCCAACTGATCGGTGCGCCGGAGGACTACCAGCAGAAGACGATGATCGCGCAGCTGGCCGACCCGGTCTTCGCGGGTCTCCCTGTCGCCTTCTACGTGATCATGACCATCACCGCCCTCATCCTGGTGCTCGCGGCGAACACCGCCTTCAACGGTTTCCCCGTGCTCGCCTCGGTGCTCGCGCGCGACAAGTACCTGCCGAGGCAGCTCGCCACGCGCGGGGACCGGCTCGCGTTCTCCAACGGGATCGTCCTGCTCGCCGTGGCGGCGATCGTCCTGGTGGTGGCGTTCGACGCGCAGGTCACCGTGCTCATCCAGCTCTACATCGTCGGGGTCTTCGTGGCCTTCACTCTGAGCCAGCTCGGCATGGTCCGCCACTGGACCCGGCGGCTGGGCAACGAGCAGATCCCCGCCGTCCGGCGACGGGTGCAGCGCGCACGGGCGGTCAACGCGGTCGGGTTCGTCCTCACCTCCGGTGTGCTGGTGATCGTCATGAGCACGAAGTTCTTCGCCGGCGCCTACATCGCGGTGCTGGCGATGCTGGCCGTGTTCGGGGTCATGAAACTCATCCATCGTCACTACGAGTCGGTCGCGCGCGAACTCGAGGACTCGTCCTGGGAGGTCGTCCTCCCGAGCCGCACCCACTGTGTGGTGCTGGTGTCCAAACTGCACCTGCCCACCCTCCGGGCACTTGCCTACGCGCGGGCGACCCGACCGGACACCATCGAGGCGCTCACCGTGAACATCGAGACGGCGGAGACCCGGATCCTGGTCCGCGAGTGGGAGAAGCGGCGGATCTCCGTGCCGCTCAAGGTGGTGGAGTCGCCGTACCGGGAGATCAACCGGCCGGTGGTCGACTACGTGAAACGATTGCGTGACCAGTCGCCCCGGGACGTCGTGATCGTGTACATCCCGGAGTACGTCGTGGGCCACTGGTGGGAGCAGCTCCTGCACAATCAGAGCGCGCTGCGTCTGAAGACCCGACTGCTGTACGAGAGGGGTGTCATGGTGACCAGCGTCCCGTGGCAGCTGTCGTCCTCGGACGGCCGCGCGGACCAGGCGCGTGACGAACCCATCATCGGGCGCTGGGGCGGACCGGAGGACCGATGACCCGGACGGAGAGAACCGACTGGACGGGGCGTGTGCTCCGGCTGCGCATCGAGGGCCCAGCGCAGGGCGGGGAGTTCGTGGCCCGGCATTCCGGGCGGGTGGTGTTCTGCCGGGGCGGGATCTCGGGGGAGCTGGTCGAGGTGATGATCCACGACGACCCGGGACGAGCCTTCTGTCGCGGCACCGTGACCGGCGTACTCGAGAGGTCGGTGGACCGGATCGACCCGCTGTGCCCCGCCGCGGCGGCGGGTGCGGGGTGCTGCGACTGGAGCCACATCGACCCGGCGGCCGCCCGTGCGTTCTCGGGGACCGTCCTGGCCGACCAGGCCCGCC
>NZ_JAALED010000151.1:0-3435 GCF_014145155.1 Dietzia sp. B19
CCTCGGCCTCGCCGACGGCCCCCTCGGCTCCCGGGCCGTGGCCCTGCACCTCGGGCGGACCGGGGTGTCGACACTCAGGTGGGTCCTGGACGCGGTGGAGGGCTGAGACCGGACCGGCTGCGAGGGCGCGGCGGGTCGAACGGGGCTACCCTGTGACGATCCGACCCGGCACGGGTCGGCCGTCCCGTCGGCGGGGACCCCTCCCGCCCACCACAGTGAGGTACCCATGGCCGGTGGTCTCGCCGCCCTGCTCGACGACATCGCCGTCCTCGCCCGGATGGCCGCGGCCAGTACCGACGACATCGCGGCCGCCTCCGGACGCGCGAGCGTCAAGGCCGCCGGAGTGGTGGTCGACGACACCGCCGTGACCCCGCAGTACGTCCGCGACGTGGAGCCGTCGCGCGAACTGCCCATCATCCGTCGGATCGCCACGGGTTCCCTGGGCAACAAGGCCATCATCATCGTCTTCGCGCTCCTGCTCAGCCAGTTCGTCCCGTGGACCCTCACCCCACTGCTGATGCTCGGTGGTGCGTACCTCTGTTATGAGGGCGCGGAGAAGGTGTGGGAACGCGTCACCGGCCACCACGAGGAGGCCACGCCAGTCGTCGAGAAGGGCCCCGACGCGGAGAAGCGGATGATCCGCGGGGCGGTGACCACCGACTTCATCCTCAGCGCCGAGATCATGATGATCGCGCTCAACGAGGTCGCCGAGGAGCCGTTCTGGACCCGCGCGGCGATCCTGGTGGTGGTGGGGCTGTTCATCACCGCGCTCGTCTACGGCGTGGTGGCGGTGATCGTCAAGATGGACGACATCGGACTCCACCTGGCCGGGAGGGACTCCCCGGGGGTGAAGAGGTTCGGCAGCGGTCTGGTCCGGGCGATGCCGACGGTCCTCGAGGTGATCTCGTTCGTCGGGATGCTCGCGATGCTGTGGGTCGGCGGACACATCCTCCTGGTGGGACTGGACGAGCTCGGGGCGACCGCCCCGTACCACCTGGTGCACCTGCTGGAGGAGCCGGCCGCGGCGGTGGCAGGCGTCGGGAGTGTGCTCGGGTGGCTGGTCAACACGGTGTGCTCGCTGCTGTTCGGCCTGGTCGTCGGCGCGGTGGTGGTGGCCGTGGCCCACGTCGTCCCCCGTCGACGGGACGAGTCGGGGCCCGCCCCCACCACAGCGGAGGCCGCCGGGACCGGTCACGCGAGGGACTGATGCTCCTCACCGTGGGGCACGGTCGGCTCGCGGGCGACGAGCTCGGGGGGTTGCTCACCGGCGCCGGGGTCGAACTCCTGGTGGACATCCGTCGATTCCCCGGGAGCCGCGCCAACTCGGCCGCCGCACAGGGGGCGGTGCCGGAGCTCGCCCGCGACCTCGGCATCGACTACCGCTGGGAGGAGCAACTCGGGGGCCGTCGCACGCTCACGGCGGAGCAACGGCGCGACTCACCCGACACCTGGTGGCGCGTCGAGGCGTTCCGCGCCTACAGCGCGTGGACCCGCTCCCCCGGGTTCCGCGCGGCCCTGGACCGGGTCGTCGGGGACGCGCGCGCCCGTCGGACCGCGGTCATGTGTTCGGAGTCCGTGTGGTGGCGCTGCCACCGCAGGATCGTGGCCGACGTGACGACGACCGTCCACGACCTCCCCGTGGGGCACCTCATGCACAGCGGGTCGATCACCGGGCACAGCCCGAGCGAAGGACTTCGGCTCGACGCCCACGGACAGCCGGTGTGGGACGCCGGCGTCGCCTAGGCTCATGGGCATGGAACCGGCACCCTCCCTCGCCCCCGTCGCCGCACTTCTCGGCACCTGGAGGGGTGAGGGCGCGGGGTCGTATCCCACCATCGAGGACTTCACGTACACCGACGAGGTGGTCTTCACTGATGTCGGCAAGCCGTTCCTGCACTACGTCCAACGGTCGTGGAGCGCGGACGGCTCCCCCATGCACACCGAGACGGGTTATCTGCGCATCCCGGGGGCCGGGACCGCCGAGTTGATCCTGGCGCAGCCCATGGGACAGACCGAACTCGCCGAGGGCACCGTAGTTGCCGAGGCGGACTCGCTCGTCCTGGAATTCCAGGCCCGGGTGGCCAACAGCGCCACCGCCAAGCAGGTGGACGCCACCAGGCGCCGGTACGAACTCACCGGGGACAGGTTGGTCACCACCTTCGCCATGGCCGCGGTCGGACAGCCGATGACCCATCACCTCCACTCCGATATGCGGCGGGTCTGAGCGCCGTGGCCGAGAAGAAGAACGACGGGCGATCCGCGAACATCAAGGACGAGAAGGTCTACGAGGCGCTGCGCGACGACGGCGCCAGCAAGGAGAAGGCCGCCCGGATCGCCAACGCCTCGGCCGGGCGATCGCGGTCCGAGGTCGGCCACAAGGGTGGCAAGGCCGGCTCGTACGAGGACTGGACCGTCGACGAGCTCCGCGACCGCGCCAGGGAGATCGGCATCGAGGGACGCTCGTCCATGACCAAGGACGAGTTGATCGAGGCGTTGCGGGAGCACTGAGCCGGGCTCACCGAGCCGGGATCAGCGAGCCGGGATCAGCGGGCCGGGATCAGCGGGCCGCGCGCTCACCCTCGTCGGCGTGTGGCCCGGTGCGTCAGCGCGCCGCGTCCCCCCGCCACACGAGCCGGGACACCCCCAGGCCGTCGAGCTCCCACCGCAGCTGGGACTGCGAGGGGGACTGGACGGGGAGGAACGCGGCCTCACGCATCCGACGATTGGCGGGGGCGTCCTGCGCATACCCCATTCCACCGCAGAGGATGGCCTCGAGTCGCGTGGCGGCGGGAGCGATCTCGGCGCCGTCCAGGCGCAACAGGAGGAGGTCGACGAGAGCGCCCTCTCCCGGCCGCGACGCCAGTCGGTGCAACTCCGAGTGCATGTGCTCGTGGCGGTCCACCAGCGCGGAGTGCTCGTCGGCGGAGAACGCACCGAGGCCGCCGAGCAGTCCCTCGACCTCGGTGAGAGAACGCGCCGCGACACCCGAGCAGAACGCGGCCTGCAGGACGAGGAACTCCGGGCGCACGCCGGACAGGAAGTCCCCCAGGTCCTCCCCCAGCACCTGCTCGTCGGGGACGACGACGCCGTCGAGCCCGATCATGGTCGAGGCCGTGGCGTTGAGTGCCAGGAGATCCGGGGCGCTGCGCATGTCCACGCCCGGAGTCGACGCCTCGAAGGCCAGGACGAGGCTGCGCCCGTCCCCGGTGTTGGCGGCCAGGACGATCGTGCTGTCCTCGTAGACGTTGGAGGCCCACGCGACCGGGCCGTCGACGCGGTAGCCGCCGTCGACCGGAGTGGCGGTGATCGGGACTCTGCCCAGCCCGACCGCCTGACGCTGGGCAACGGCCATGCCGGTCACACCGGGCCGGTCCCCCGTGGCCACGGCGCGATAGGTCCGCCACGCGGCGTCCGACCGGTCCGCCGCGTGGCGGA
>NZ_JAALED010000152.1:0-4053 GCF_014145155.1 Dietzia sp. B19
CTCGACCACGACGGGCCGGGCGGGGCCGGCGTCGCCGGTGGTGGAATCGTCCACGGGTTCTCACGCCTCCTCACGAGCGGGGGACTCTCGACCCGGCGGGGCGTCGACCGGGGGTGTCCCACCCGAACCACTGTGGCGTCCACTATGACGGACCGCTACCGATGAGTGCAGCCCCCGCGCCGTACGCGGGGGCTGCACTCGTGAAACGACTACCCGGCCGGGACGCCGGCCCGGTCAGCGCGTGGGGTTCACCGTTCGACGATGGCCGTGACGCCCTGACCACCGGCGGCGCAGATGGAGATGAGCGCGCGGCCCGAGCCCTTCTCCTCCAGCAGCTTGGCGGTCGCGGCCAGGATGCGGGCCCCGGTCGCGGCGAACGGGTGCCCGGCCGCCAGCGAGGAACCGTGGACGTTGAGCTTGCTGCGGTCGATCGACCCGAGCGCGGAGTCCAGACCCAGGCGCTCGGTGCAGTACTCCTCGGACTCCCAGGCCGCGAGCGTGGCCAGGACCTGCGAGGCGAAGGCCTCGTGGATCTCGTAGTAGTCGAAGTCCTGCAGGGTCAGGCCGTTGCGCTCGAGGAGGCGCGGGACGGCATAGGTGGGCGCCATGAGCAGCCCGTCCGGGGTGCGGCCGTCGTGGCCGTGGATGAAGTCCACCGCCGCGGTCTCGGAGTCCACCAGGTAGGCGCGGACCGGGAGCTTGTTCTCCTCCGCCCAGGCCTCGCTCGCCAGCAGGACCGCGGAGGCACCGTCGGTGAGCGGGGTGGAGTTCCCGGCCGTCATGGTGGCCTGGGTGCCGTGGGCCTCGGCGTCCCGCTTGCCGAAGACCGGCTTGAGCTTCCCGAGCTTCTCCTCGGACGAGTCGGGACGCATGTTGTCGTCACGCGGCACACCGAGGAACGGGGTGACCAGGTCGTCCTGGAAGCCGGACTCATAGGAGGCGGCGAGGTTGTGGTGGCTGGCCGCGGCGAGCGCGTCCTGGTCCTCGCGGGTCACGCCGAGCTCGCGGGCGGTGATGGCGGCGTGCTCGCCCATGGACAGCCCGGTGCGGGGCTCCGCGTTCTGCGGCTGCTCGGGGACCAGCGACTGCGGACGGATGTCACCGAGGAGCTTGAGCCGGTCGACCGTGCTCTTGGCCGAGGAGACCTTGATGAGGATCTTGCGCAGGTCGTCGTTGACGGCCAGTGGGGCGTCGGAGGTGGTGTCGGTGCCGCCCGCGATCCCGGCGTCGATGCGGCCCACCGCGATGGCGTCGGCGACCTGGATGGCGGTGGCCAGGCCGGTGCCGCACGCCTGCTGCACGTCGTAGGCGGGGCTCGACGAGTCGAGAACGGAGCCGATGACCGACTCGCGGGTGAGGTTGAAGTCCCGGGCGTGCTTGAGGACGGCACCCGCGGCGACCATCCCGACGCGCTTGCCCTGCAGGTTGTAGCGGCTGGCGAGACCGTCGATCGCCGCGGTGAGCATGTCCTGGTTCGAGGCGTCCGCGTACTTGCCGTTCGATCGGGCGAAGGGGATTCGGTTGCCGCCTACGATGGCGACCTTGCGGGGGCTGGTGGTCACGTGTGTCACTCCCGTTTGATCTCGGTATCCGGTGGCCCGTAGCGCGGCCCGACGAGTATTGTTACTCAGCGGTAAGTTACTTGTCGACCCGTACGACCGCACCTCTCCAGGAGATGATCGCCATGGCACAGGGCAACCTCGACCTCTATTCGCAGTTCGTGACCTCGGCCCCCGGGTCGTTCATCGCCGGCAAGGTCGGCCTCCCGCAGCCCGAGCAGCTCCGCCGGCACGAGGCCGGACAGCCCGCCCTCCACGGCCCTGTCCTGGTCGGCGGCGAGGGTCGCCTGGTCGAGCCCGTCCGCGCGATCCTCGAGTCGGATTACGAGCTGGCCGGCGCCGACGCCGAGGGCAAGTTCGCCGGCCTGGTGTTCGACGCCACCGGCATCCGCCGCACCGAGGACCTCAAGGCCCTGTTCGACTTCTTCAACCCCGTCGTCCGCCGCGTCGCCGCCAGTGGCCGCGTCGTCGTCCTGGGCACCACCCCGGACGAGACCGGGTCGGTGGAGGAGCGCATCGCCCAGCGCGCGCTCGAGGGCTTCACCCGCTCGCTCGGCAAGGAGATGAAGCGGGGCACCACCGTCCAGCTGGTCTACGTCTCCGCCGACGCCGACACCGGCGCGTCGGGCCTCGAGTCCACCCTGCGCTTCATCCTCTCCGGCAAGTCCGCCTACGTCGACGCCCAGGTGTTCCGCGTGGGTGCCGGCGCCGCGACCGCCCCGGCCTCCTGGGACCGCCCCCTCGAGGGCAAGGTCGCCGTGGTCACGGGCGCGGCCCGGGGCATCGGTGCGGAGATCGCCGCCGTGCTCTCCCGCGACGGGGCGCACGTGATCTGCTGTGACGTCCCCGCCGCCGGCGAGTCCCTCTCCGCCACCGCCAACAAGGTGGGCGGCACCTCGCTGCCGCTCGACGTGACCGCCGCCGACGCCGCCGACGTCCTGGCCAAGCACGTGCAGGAGCGTCACGAGGGCGTCGTCGACATCCTGGTCCACAACGCCGGCATCACCCGCGACAAGACCCTCGCCGGCATGGACTCCGCCCGCTGGGACTCGGTCATGGCCGTCAACCTCGTCGCGCCGGAGCGCATCACCGCCGAGCTCGCAGAGAAGGGCGTCCTCACCGAGGGCGGCCGCGTCGTGGGCGTCTCCTCCATGGCCGGCATCGCCGGTAACCGCGGCCAGACCAACTACGCCGCCTCCAAGGCCGGCGTGATCGGGTTCGTCGACGGCGCCTCCGCCGAGCTGGCGTCCAAGAAGATCACCGTCAACGCCGTGGCCCCCGGCTTCATCGAGACCCAGATGACCGCCGCCATCCCGTTCGCCACCCGCGAGGCCGGCCGCCGCATGAACTCCATGCAGCAGGGCGGTCTGCCCGTCGACGTGGCCGAGACCATCGCCTACTTCGCCAGCCCCGCCTCCTCCGCGGTCACCGACAACGTGATCCGCGTGTGTGGCCAGTCCCTCCTGGGCGCGTGATCGAAGTGGATCGCGCGTCTTCGGAGAACACCGTGTCGGAGAACACCGTGGAATACAAACGCCTGCCCGCCATCCCCAACCTCCTGGCCCAGTACGGCAAGGCCGCCGTCGGCTCGGTTCCCGTGGTGGGCGGCAAGCGCGACGGCACGTCGATGCCCGAGAAGGGCGTCGAGGTGGAGGGCGTGCGCGTGGACGTGGCCAATCTGGCCGCCTACGCCCGCGTCTGCGACCTGCGGTTCGGCGACGCCCTGCCGCTGACCTACCCGTTCACGCTGGCCTTCCCCCTGAGCATGCAGCTCATGCTGGACCCGGCCTACCCGGTCCCGGCCATGGGGTCGGTGCACCTGACCAACGAGATCGAGTCGCACCGACCGCTGCGGGTGGGCGACGAGCTCTCGATCCGCGCGCGGGCCGAGAACCTGCGCGAGCACCCCGCCGGGTTGCTGCTCGACATCGTCACGGAGATCCGTACCGGCGACGACGACGAGCCGGCCTGGGTCCAGAGGTCGGGCCTGCTGTCCAAGCGCCGGACGTCCCTGACCCCGCCGAAGGACGCGCCGCGTCCGGCGAGGCCCGAGCCGCCCACGGCCTCGGAGCTCGGCGACCCCACCGTGGTCAGGTCGGTGTCCGCGTCGCTGATCTCCGAGTACGCGTCGGTGTCCGGAGACCGCAACCCCATCCACGTCTCCAAGGTGGGCGCCAGGGCGTTCGGTTTCCCCAACGTCATCGCGCACGGCATGTGGACGGCCGCCACCATGCTCGGCGTGGTCGAGGGCGCCATCCCCGAGCGGGCGCGCTACTCGGTGGAGTTCGGCAAGCCCGTGGTGCTGCCCGCCACGCTCGCGATCTACGCCCGGCGCGGGTCCGGTCCCGGCGTCGGAACCGGTGTGGGCACGGGTGCCGGCGACCCGGCCTGGTCGCTGCGGGTCCGCAACCCGCGCAAGCTCGGCACCGTGCACGCGACGGCCACCATCGAGGAGCTCTAGCCCGTTCACAGGCGGACGACGCCCCCCACCCCA
>NZ_JAALED010000153.1:0-7587 GCF_014145155.1 Dietzia sp. B19
ACGCCGCAGGGTTTCGCGCCCGACGTGCTGCTGGCCGCCTACGACGCGGCCGGGGACGTGGCCACCGACGACGCCGGGCTGGTGGAGCGGCTGGGCGGGACGGTGGCGACCGTCGACGGCGACCCGCTCGCCTTCAAGATCACCACGGCATCGGACCACGTCCGAGCCCTGCACGAAGTCCGAGCCCTGCACGAAGTCCGTGCCCTGTCGGAAGTCCGTGCCCTGCACGAAGTCGGCGCACCGCAGGAGCCCGGTGCACGCGAGAACCCGGAGGAGCACCCGTGACCGGACCCGTGATCCCGCGCGTCGGCATCGGCACCGACGCCCATCAGGTGCAGCCCGGCAAGCGATGCATGATGGCCTGCCTGCACTTCCCGGACGACCACGGGTGCGAGGGGCACTCCGACGGCGACGTGGTGGCCCACGCCCTGGTCGACGCGCTCCTGTCCGCGGCCGGTCTCGGTGACCTCGGCACCCTGGTCGGCACCGGTCGCCCCGAGTACGACGACGTCTCGGGTGAGCGGCTCCTGCGCGAGGCGGTGGCGGAACTCGCCGGGCACGGGTGGGCGATCGGGAACGCCGCCGTGCAGATGGTGGGCAACCGCCCCAAGATGGGCCCGCGGCGGGTCGAGGCGGAACAGACCCTCTCGGCGATCATCGGCGCCCCGGTCTCCGTCTCGGCCACCACGACCGACGGCATGGGCTTCACCGGTCGCGGTGAGGGGGTCTCCGCCGTGGCGACGGCCCTGGTGTTCCGGAGCTGACGAAGCGGGCGGGAGGGTGCGTCACCGGTAGACTCGCTACCCGTGACGCTCCATCTGTACGACACCGCCACCCGCTCCCTCCGGGAGTTCACCCCAGTCCGGGAGGGGCACGCGTCCGTCTACCTCTGTGGAGCCACCCCCCAGTCCGTGCCGCACATCGGCCACGTCCGGTCCGGGGTCGCCTTCGACGTCCTGCGCCGCTGGCTGCTGGCCACGGGCTACGACGTGGCGTTCGTCCGCAACGTCACCGATATCGACGACAAGATCCTCACCAAGGCCGCCGAGAACGGCCGGCCGTGGTGGGAGTGGGTCGCCACGCACGAACGCGAGTTCACCAGGGCGTATGACGCCCTCGGGGTCCTGCCGCCGTCCACCGAGCCGCGGGCGACCGGGCACGTGACGCAGATGATCGACTACATGGAGCGGCTCATCGAGCGCGGCTTCGCCTATCCGGCCGAGGGCAGCGTCTACTTCGACGTGGCCGCCTGGTCGGCCGCACCGGAGGGCGATTACGGCCACCTCTCGGGACACCGCCTCGACGAGGTCGACCAGGGTGAGGCGGCGGACCTGCGCGGCAAGCGGGACCCGCGGGACTTCGCGCTGTGGAAGGCGGCCAAGCCGGGGGAGCCCAGCTGGCCCACCCCGTGGGGGGAGGGCCGTCCGGGCTGGCATCTCGAGTGCTCGGCCATGGCGACCTGGTACCTCGGTGGGACCTTCGACATCCACGGCGGTGGTCTGGACCTGCAGTTCCCGCACCACGAGAACGAGGCGGCACAGTCCCACGCGGCCGGAGACGGCTTCGCCCGGTACTGGCTGCACAACGGGTGGGTCACCATGGCGGGGGAGAAGATGAGCAAGTCGCTGGGCAACGTGCTCAGCGTGCCCAACATCCTCAGCGCGGTGCGACCCGTCGAGCTGCGCTACTACCTCGGCAGCGCGCACTACCGCTCGATGCTCGAGTACTCGCCGGAGGCACTGCAGGAGGCGGCCGCCGGGTACCGGAGGATCGAGGCGTTCGTGCGGCGCGTGACCGAGGCCGGCGTCGAGGTGCCCGTGGGTGACTGGACGGACGGGTTCGCCGCGGCGATGAACGACGATCTCGGGGTCCCCGCCGCACTGGCGGAGATCCACGGTCGGGTGCGCGAGGGGAACACCGCCCTGGCGTCCGGCGACCTCGACGCGGCGCTGACGGCCGCGTCGGCCGTGCGGGCGATGACGGCGGTCGTGGGCGTCGATCCCCTCGACCCCCACTGGATGGCCGAGGGCGGCGCGGACGACGCCGCGACGACAGCGCTCGACTCGCTCGTGCGCGCAGAACTCGAGGCGCGCGACATCGCGCGTTCGAACAAGGACTTCGCCACCGCCGACGCGATCCGGGACCGTCTGGTCTCGGCCGGCGTCGAGGTGGCAGATACCGCGGACGGCCAGAGATGGTCGCTCGCCAACCGGAAGGACTGACATGGCTGGCAATTCGGCCCGACGCGGAGCGATCCGCAAATCCGGCACCAAGAAGGGCCAGGTCGTCGGATCCGGCGGTCAACGGCGGCGGGGCCTCGAGGCCCGCGGCGCCACGCCCAAGGCCGAGGACCGCACGTATCACTCCGCGCACCGCAAGGCCAAGGCCGCCTCGCGGAAGGCGGAGACCACGCAGCAGCGGCGCCGGTACGCCGAGAAGCAGGCCGATGGTCCGGAGTACGTGGTGGGCCGCAACCCGGTGGTGGAGTGCCTCCGGGCCGGCGTGCCCGCGACCGCGCTGTACGTCGCGGTCGGCTCGGACGCCGACGAGCGACTGACCGAGGCCGTCCACCTGGCCGCCAACAAGGGCATCTCGATTCTCGAGGTGCCGCGCACGGACCTCGACCGCATGGTGTCGAACGGGATGCACCAGGGGATCGGGCTCCAGGTGCCGCCGTACCAGTACACCGATCCCAAGGATCTGCTCGACATCGCGATGGGAGCATCCGAACCCGCGCTGCTCGTGGCTCTGGACAACATCACCGACACCCGCAACCTCGGCGCGGTCATCCGTTCGGTCGCCGCGTTCGGCGGACACGGCGTCCTCATCCCGGAGCGGCGCAGTGCGTCCATCACGGCCGTCGCGTGGCGCGCCTCGGCCGGTGCCGCCGCCCGGCTGCCGGTCGCGCGCGCGACCAACCTCAACCGCACGCTTCTGGACTGGGCCAAGGCCGGGGTGCAGCTCGTGGGTCTGGACGCCGACGGCGACACCACCCTGGACACCTACGACGGCACCGGCCCCACGGTCGTCGTGGTGGGCTCCGAGGGTAAGGGTCTCTCACGGCTGGTGCGCGAGAACTGCGACTCGATCCTCTCGATCCCGATCTCCGGAGGGGTGGAGAGCCTCAACGCCTCGGTCGCCGCCGGCGTGGTGCTGTCCGAATTCGCCCGCCAGCGTCGCGTGAAGGGCTGACGGGCCCCTCGGTTCCCGTTCAGCCCGGCGGGCGGCGGGGCGATCGACAACGATCGAACGTCGCCCGTGCGTACTCCCACGTCTCCTCGCCGTAGTACAGGTGCCCGACGACCATGTAGAGCCCGGCGAACCGTTGGTAGGTCCACGCCCGGTCGAGGAAGGTCGAGTCGATCCGACCGACGTAGCGCGCGAGCACCTCGTCGACGAAGCCCGGGCCGTACTCGTACAGCTCGGCGAAGTCGACCGCCGGGTCGCCGAGACACATGTCGGTGAAGTCGATGAGCCCCAGCCGGCCCGGGGACGTCCGCCGATCCCAGTACAGGTGACGGACGTAGACGTCGTTGTGCAGGAAGACCCTGGGCAGCAGGGTGGACTGGAGCGCGGCGACCTCGTCACAGATCTCCCGCGCGGTCCGCATCTCGTCCTCGGTGAACACCGCAGGGAGGTCGTGGGCCACGATCCCCCGCACGAAGTCCAGGTTCTCGGGTTGGTACGAGTCCGGGACCCGGTCCAGCGGCGGGGTGGAGGTGTCGGCCGCGTGCAGCGCCGCCAGCAGGGCACCGAGCTGCCCGGCCACCGACGTCCTGTCCGTCGTGGGCAGACCGCGGAGTAGCTCGGGGGTCAGCCTGTCCCCACCCACCAGCGGATACCCGGCGAAGCCGCCGCCCGACGGAACGTGTGTGTACCGGGGGATCGCGGCGTCGACACCGGGGGACAGGTGGTCGAGGACGGCGATCTCCTGCGGGAGCTGGGCGAGCGCCTGCTCGTCCGTCGGGAACCGGAACACCAGCTCCCGGTGCCCGAGGGAGTCGGCCCCGCGGCACCCGCGGCACAGCACCACCACGTGGTCCCAGCCCTCGTCGATCCACGACGCCGAGTCCCAGGCGAGGGTCGGGAACGCGGCGCGGATCGCGTCGAGCTCAGCGCTGCGCTCGGCCGGGGGCTCGGCCGGGGGTCCGGCGGGTCGCTCGGCAGGGGGGTCGGGGTCGATGGGCACCCGTCCGACGGTAGTCACGCGGGCCGGTCGGTGCTCAGCTCCGGAGTGCCGCGACCGCCCGGCACGCCAGGTAGATGACGAAGGAGATGGTGGTGACGAACACCGAGACGGGCACCCCGGGCGCGAGCGAGAGCAGCATCCCACCGACCGCGGCGATCTGGGCGAACAGGATGGTCAGGGCGATCGCACGCCCGGGGCTCGAGGTGACGGCGGCCGCGGCGGCGGCAGGGGTGATGAGCAGCGAGAGCACGAGCAGCGCCCCCACCACCTGGACGGCCTGGGCGGCCGCGAGGCCCACCAGTACCGCGAAGACCAGGTTGATCGCGCGCACGGGAACCCCCCGCGCCTCGGCGACCTCGGGGTCCGCGGAGGAGAAGACCAGCGGACGGTAGAGCGCGATCAACGTGACGCAGATGATCGCCGCGACCACAGCCATCTGGACCACGCCGTGCTCCGACACGCCCACGATCTGCCCGGTCAACAGGGAGAAGCTGGTCCCCGACCGGCCGGGGTAGAGGTGGATGAACAGCACGGCCATGCCGAGGCCGAACGCCATGACCACGCCGATCGAACTGTCGCGCTGGGAGGCGCGGGCGCCCATGAGTCCGAAGATCAGCGCGGCCACCACGGATCCGAGGATCGCACCCAGGCCCAGGTTGAGGCCGAACAGCAGTGCGGCGGCGGCGCCGGTGAGGGCGAGTTCGCTGGCGCCGTGCACGGAGAACGACATCTGCCGCATCACGATGAACGGCCCGATCGCCCCGGCCAGCAGGCCGAGCAGCGCGATCGCGACCAATCCGTAGAGCACGAAGTCCTGGCGGAGCAGGTGCGCGGTCACCTCGGTGTCGGCGATCGTCCCGGCGATCTCGAGCAGGCGGTCCATCAGTGCGCTCCGGGGTGGGTGTCGTCGTGATGGTGGTGGCCGGTGGACCAGGGTTCGGCGCACAGGTGCTGGGTGTCGCCCACCACGATGATCTGGCCGCGGACCCGCAACACCTCGACGGGCGAGGAGTAGAGGTCGGACATGACCTCGGTGGTGAACACCTCCTCCGGGGTGCCGATGCGGTGGCGCCCGTCCACGAGGTAGACGATCCGGTCGACCATCGGCAGGACCGGGTTGATCTCGTGGGTGACGAAGAGGACCGCGGTGCCGTGGTGACGACGGCGGTGGTCGAGTACCGAGGCGACGGTGCGCTGGCCGGTGAGGTCCAGGCTCAGCAGCGGCTCGTCGCAGAGCATGACGCACGGGTCGCACGCGATGGCCTGGGCTACCCGGACGCGTTGCTGCTCGCCTCCGGACATGCGACCGAGCGGCTTGTCCGCCAGCTGCCCGGCCCCCAGGCGGTCCAGCGCGGCGTCGACCACCCGACGCTTCTCGCCGCGCCGGGACGGCCACCCCGGACCCCAGCGGGTCCCGTCGATCCCGAGTCCGACCAGGTCGCGTCCTCGCAGGGTGATCCCGGGGTCGAACGCCTTCTGCTGGGGCACGTACCCCAGGTGGGTTCCGCGGTCGCCGGGGGCGCGGCCGTCCACCAGCACGGTGCCGGAATCGGGTGCCAGCCCGCCGAGGAGCACCTTGAGCAGGGTCGTCTTGCCGGCTCCGTTGGGGCCGAGCACGGCGACGAACTCCCCGGCGGCCACCTCGAGGTCGAGATCGCGGATGAGGGTGCGCCCGCCGCGCGAGACCGTCACCGACTCCAGGGAGACGACCGTCCCGGGGCCGGGTTCGCCGCGGAAGTGAGATGTCACCTGGTCAGTGTCCACCATCGGCGACCGGGGTCGCACCATCGAGGGCCGAGGACAGCGAGTTGACGATCCCCGTCATCCACGTGGTGTAGTCCATGCCCTCGGGGAGGGTCTCGGTGAGGTCGACGACGGCGACGTCCGCCGACTCGGCGGCGTCACGGACGCGGGCGGTCACGGTGGTCTCGGTCTGGGTGTTGAACGCGAGGAACGCGACCTCCCGCTCGCCCATCAGGTCGAGCATGGCGGAGAGGTCGGCCGCGGACGGGTCGGTGTCGTCCTCGATCGAGGCCAGGAATCCGCGCGGCGTCAGGTCGACCATGTGGGCGGCGTCGAACAGGTGGGCGCCGACCCGCTCGGTCTGGGCGTAGGGGAAGTGCCCGCGGTCGTGGATCGCGTCGAGCTCGGCCTCGAGGGGGGCGAGGGAGTCGGCGAACCGGTCGGCGTTCTCGCGGTACTCCTCGGCGTTCTCCTCGTCGATCGCCGCCAGCTCCTCGGCCACCCGCTCGGCCACGGCGGCCGCGGTGGGCAGACTGAACCAGACGTGCTCGTTGGTGTCGGACGCGTGGTCGTGGCCGGCGTGATCGTCGTCCGATCCGTGGCCGTCGTGACCGTCCTCGGCACCGTGACCGCCCTCGGCACCGTGATCGTCGTCGTGCCCGTGCTCGTCCGCACCGTGGTCGTCCGAACCGTGCTCGTCGCCGTGGGAGTGCTCGGCGATCGACTCGCCGGTGACGCGTTCGTACTCGTCGACCGCCCGGACCACGGGGACGTCCGCGGCGTTCTCGAGGGCCCGGTCCACGAAGGAGTCGTACCCGGCGCCGTTGTAGACCACGAGGTCCGCGCCGCTGACCGCTGCCGCGTCGGCCGGGCTCGCCTCGTAGGAGTGCGGGTCGGCGGCCGGGTCGGAGATCACGGCCTCCACTGTCGCGTTGTCCCCGGCCACCTGCTCGGCGATGTCGGCGTAGACGCTCGTGGAGGCCACGACGGTCGGTCCGGTGGCCGTGGCGCCCTCGCCGGAACCGTCCTCCGACCCGCAGGCGGTCAGGACGGCTCCTCCGAGGAGCGCGGCGGCGGCGATCGCCGCGGCCCGGGCTGGCAGGGGGGTGCGGGACAGGCTGGATGACGACATGGCGAAGACCGCTCTCGTAGCAATGGGAACCGTTGTCGTTAAGTGTATGTTGATCCTCGCCGACGGGGTCAACCGCGGGGTGGCCCGGAGGTCAGCCCCGCAGTTCGGCGAGCCGGGAGAGCAGCCCCACCACCGCGGGGATGTCGGCCACGCGGTGTGTGGCGAGAGTCCGGCCGTCTCCGACCTTGATCCCGATGTCCCCGTCGCGCAGGCGCGCGAAACCCCGCTCGTCGGTCACGTCGTCGCCGATGAAGATCGCGATCTCCGCCCCGGTCTGCTCGACCAGCCTCTCGATCGCCGCGCCCTTGCTCGCCTCGCGGACCGCGATCTCCACGACGTTCTTGCCCTCGGTCACGAACACGCCGTCGAGGGCGGCGGGTCGGGCCATCGCCTCGGCCATCGCCCGTTGGCGCAGGGCCGGGTCCTCGACCGGGCGGACGTGCAGGACGGCGGCCGTGGGCTTGTGCTCGACGTGGGCGCCGGGGGTGCGCGAGACGATCTCGGAGAGTTCGGAACCCACACG
>NZ_JAALED010000154.1:0-5825 GCF_014145155.1 Dietzia sp. B19
TCGTGGAACATCTCCTTCGACGCGGGCACGGGTCTCGGGTCGGTGGTCATGGGTGGCGTCGCCGGTTTCGGATACGTCGTCCTGTTCACGGTCGCGGCCGGCGTGGTGCTGCTCGTCGGCGGTCCCGCGGCGGTGGGCGCCCGGCGCACCCGGCCGACGCGTGATCTGACCTCGCCCGCCACGGACGATAAAGTGAGCCCATGACCTCATCGGCCCCGCGGGTGGCGCTCCTCGACTACGGCTCGGGCAATCTCCGCTCGGCCCATCGCGCGCTGGAGCGTGTCGGCGCCCGGGTCGAGCTCACCTCGGACCACCGGGTCGCCACCGAGGCGGACGCACTCGTGGTCCCGGGGGTCGGCGCGTTCGCGGCGTGCATGGAGGGTCTCCGGGCCGTCAAGGGGCCGAGGATCATCGGCGAGCGTCTGGCCGGTGGTCGCCCAGTGCTGGGGATCTGCGTGGGAATGCAGGTCATGTTCGAGCGGGGGACCGAGTTCTCGGACGGTGAACACGCCGAGTCCGGGGCCGCGGGCTGTGGGGAGTGGCCCGGGGTCGTCGAGCGACTGGAGGCTCCTGTGTTGCCGCACATGGGGTGGAACACCGTCGAGGCGCCCGAGCGCAGCGTCCTGTTCGCCGGCATGCCCGCCGACGAGCGCTTCTACTTCGTCCACTCCTACGGGGTGCAGCGATGGGAGATGGAGCCGTCCGACCACCTGACCCCGCCGGACGTCACCTGGGCCCAGCACGGCACGAGATTCATCGCCGCCGTGGAGAACGGCCCCCTGTCGGCCACCCAGTTCCACCCTGAGAAGTCGGGAGATGCAGGCCTGCAGCTCCTCGAGAACTGGATCAGATCCCTTGGCTGACCGCCGGGGTCGCCCGGCGCCCGTATCGTTCGCGGTGCTGGCGCTGGGGGTCTCCGGGGCGGGGGTACTGGTCCTGGGACTGACCGCCCTGGCGGTCGCGCTGTTCCCGCTGCCGCCGGCGGGCCGGGCCGTCGTCGCTCTGGTCGGTGTGATCCTGACCGTCGTGGCGATGGGGGTCGTGTCCACCCGCATCACTGATCGGGCGATCCGTGCCGAGTACGGAGACGAGCCCGCCGTCGAGGTCGGGGTCGACTCCGGCGTACACCCCGGGGAGCCGTCGGAACCGGCCGAGGGCGATGGGGAGCACCCCCGGGCGGACGGACTACGCTGATGCCCGTGACCAACGCTTCTTACCTCGAACTCCTGCCCGCCGTGGACGTCGCCGACGGGCAGGCCGTCCGTCTGGTGCAGGGGGAGGCCGGGACCGAGACCTCGTACGGATCTCCGCTCGAGGCCGCGATGCAGTGGCAGCGGGACGGGGCCGAGTGGGTCCACCTGGTGGATCTCGACGCCGCCTTCGGACGCGGGACCAACCGCGACCTCCTGGCCGAGGTGGTCGGCGCGCTCGACGTCAAGGTCGAGATGTCCGGGGGGATCCGCGACGACGACTCGCTGGAGGCCGCCCTCGCGACCGGCTGCGCCCGGGTCAACCTGGGGACCGCCGCCCTGGAGAACCCGGAGTGGTGCGCCTCCGCGATCGCCCGGCACGGCGATCGCATCGCGGTGGGGCTGGACGTCCGTGTGGTCGACGGCGAGCCCCGACTCCGTGGCCGCGGGTGGGTGTCCGACGGGGGCAACCTGTGGGAGGTGCTGGAGCGCCTCGACAAGGACGGGTGTGCGCGGTACGTCGTCACCGACGTCTCCAAGGACGGCATGCTCAACGGTCCGAACCTCGAGATGCTCTCCCAGGTGTGCTCGGTCACCGGAGCGCCGGTGGTGGCGTCCGGCGGGGTGTCCTCCGTGGCCGACCTCGAGGCCATCGCGACGCTGGTGCCCGAGGGCGTCGAGGGCGCGATCGTGGGCAAGGCCCTCTACGCCGGTCGCTTCACCCTCCCCGAGGCGCTGGCCGCGGTGAGTGTCCGCTGAATCGGCCATGACCACCTTGTAGCCACACCCACCCGCATGACCTCGAGCAGGAGGCCCGAGATGACCGATCAGACCGGAAACACCCTGCCGACGGACCTGTCCGTCGACCCCGCGGAAGCGCTCGCCCTGGCGGCCCGCGTGCTCGAGGAGGTCACCCCCCGCTTCATCGAGGGACTGGGTGCCGAGGGCACGCGCGCCAAGGGCTCGCGCAACGACTTCGCGACCGAGCTCGACCTCGAGCTGGAGCGTCGGATCTCCGACGCGCTGCGCGAGGGCACCGAGCTCGAGGTGCACGGCGAGGAATTCGGCGGCCCGCCGGTCAACGAGGGCACGCTCTGGGTGGTCGACCCGATCGACGGCACGGCCAACTACTCCCTCGGCATCCCCACCACCGGCATCCTCGTCTCGCTGGTCCACGAGCGACAGCCTGTACTGGGACTGACCTGGCTTCCGCTCCTCGGCCTGCGGTTCACCTCGATCGCCGGGGGTCCGCTCAAGGAGAACGACGAGGAGATCCCACGGATCGCCGACGTCTCCATCCGCGATGTGGCGCTGGGCCTCGGGTCGCTCAACACCGGCGCCCGCACCACCTACCCGCCGGCCTACCGCCGCGAGGTATTCGAGCAGCTCACGCTCGACGCGGCCCGCACCCGCAAGTTCGGATCGACGGGGGTCGACCTGTCGTTCGTGGGCTCCAGCCGGTTGTCCGCCGCGGTGAGCTTCGGCAACTACGCGTGGGACAACGCGGCGGGCGCCTCCCACATCCGCGCGGCCGGGGGAGTGGTCACCGACCTGACCGGTGAGCCGTGGTCGATCGACTCCCAGTCGATCCTCGCCGCCGGCCCGCGAGCGCACGCGGAGGTGCTCGGCACCATCCGCGAGCTCGGCGAGCCGGGCAACTTCTTCGAGGCGGGCCGTCGCCGGGCCACCCCCGGTCCCGACGGCAACCGCCCGTGGCTCGACGGGGAGCGGTGACCCGGGCATGACACTCGCCACCCGGGTGATCCCGTGCCTCGACGTCGACGCGGGCCGCGTGGTCAAGGGCGTGAACTTCCTCGATCTGCGGGACGCCGGTGATCCGGTCGAGCTGGCCGCCGCCTACGACGCGCAGGGCGCGGACGAGCTGACCTTCCTCGACGTGACCGCGTCGTCCTCGGGGCGCGGGACCATGCTCGACGTGGTCACACGCACCGCCGAGCAGGTCTTCATCCCCCTCACCGTGGGCGGCGGGGTGCGCGCCGCCGAGGACGTCGACCAGCTCCTCCGCGCCGGGGCGGACAAGGTCAGCGTCAACACCGCGGCGATCGCGCGTCCGGAGCTGCTCGAGGAGCTCAGCAGGCGCTTCGGCTCCCAGTGCATCGTCCTGTCCGTCGACGCCCGGACGGTGCCGGAGGGCGAGGCCCCCACACCATCGGGATGGGAGGTCACCACCCACGGTGGCCGCCGGGGCACCGGGATCGACGCCGTCGAGTGGGCCCGGCGTGGCCAGGAGCTGGGGGTGGGGGAGATCCTGCTCAACTCGATGGACGCGGACGGCACCAAGGCGGGCTTCGACCTGGACATGGTCCGTGCGGTCCGTGCGGCGGTGACGATCCCCGTGATCGCCTCCGGCGGGGCCGGCGCGGTCGAGCACTTCGCCCCCGCGGTCAAGGCCGGCGCCGACGCCGTTCTCGCGGCCAGCGTCTTCCACTTCGGCGAGATGACGATCGGCGACGTGAAGAGGGCCATGGCGGCCGAGGGGATCACGGTCCGATGAGCGATCCGGCCCTGGACCCGACCATCGCCGACCGGCTCACCCGGAACGCGGAGGGTCTGATCGCTGCCGTCGTGCAGGACGCGACCTCCGGTCGGGTCCTCATGATGGCGTGGATGGACGACGCCGCCCTCGCCGAGACGCTGGCCACGCGGCGCGGGGTGTACTACTCGCGCTCGCGCGGGACGCGGTGGGTCAAGGGGGAGACCTCCGGCCACGTGCAGCACGTGCGCAGCGTGGAGATCGACTGCGACGGCGACACCGTCCTGCTGAAGGTGGACCAGACCGGGGCCGCCTGTCACAACGGCACGGTCAGCTGCTTCGACACCGACACACTCCTCGGGGAGGACTGAGCCCGTGCCCTTCATCCAGATCAACCAGCTCGACGGGATGGACCCCGAGTCCAAGTCCCGGGTGATCGAGGCCGTCACAGCCGCCTACGCCGAGGCCGCGGGCAAGGACCCGGCCAAGGTGTGGGTGCTCGTCAACGACATGCCGCACGACTCGTTCGGGATCGGCGGCCGGGTCGTCGGATGAGTACCAGGACCACCACCTTCGAGCAGTTCCGGGCGCTCGCCTCGGGCCACCGGGTCGTCCCCGTGGTGCGCACGGTGCTCGCCGACTCCGAGACGCCGCTCTCCGCGTACGACAAGCTCGCGGCCGACCGGCCCGGGACCTTCCTGCTGGAGTCGGCCGAGCACGGCCGGTCGTGGTCGCGGTGGTCGTTCATCGGCTGTGGGTCGGCCGCGGCGTTGACCGTCGACGACGCGGGTGAGGCCATGTGGTTGGGGCACGTGCCCGCGGGGGCTCCGACGGGCGGCGACCCGCTCGACGCCCTGCGCCGGACCCTGGACCTGCTGAGGACCGACCAGATCGAGGGCCTGCCGCCGCTGACGTCCGGGCTGGTGGGTTACCTCGGGTACGACATCGTGCGCCGACTCGAGCGCATCACACCGGACACCACCGATGACCTCCACATCCCCGAGCTCGTCCAGATGCTGGCCACCGACCTGGCGGCGTTCGACCACCACGAGGGCCGGATCCACCTGATCGCCAACGCGGTCAACTGGGACGGCAGCGACGACCGGGTCGAGGAGGCCTACGCCGACGCGGTGGCCAGGGTGGACTCGATGACGGCGAGGCTCGCGGCTCCCGGCGCCGGCGGGGTCAGCGTCTTCGACACACCGGATCCGCGGATGCGCCGCCGCACCGACGAGTCGACCTACCACGCGCGGGTGGCCGACATCATCGAGCAGATCTACTCCGGGGAGGCCTTCCAGGTGGTGCTCAGCCAGCGCTTCGAGGTCGACACCTCGGCCTCGCCGAGAGACGTCTACCGGATCCTGCGCACGACCAATCCGAGCCCCTACATGTATCTGATGACGGTCCCGGACGGCAGCGGGGACGACGGTTTCGGTGGCACCGCGTTCACCATCGTCGGATCGAGCCCCGAGGCCCTGGTCAAGGTGCAGGACGGGCTGGCCACGACCCATCCGATCGCCGGGACCCGGCCGCGGGGTGAGGACGACGAGCACGATGTCCTGCTGGCCAAGGACCTCGTGGAGGACGCCAAGGAGAACGCCGAGCACCTCATGTTGGTGGATCTGGGTCGCAACGACCTCGGCCGCGTCTGCGAGCCGGGTTCCGTCGTGGTGACCGAGTTCCGCCAGGTCGAGCGGTACAGCCACGTGATGCACCTGGTCTCCACCGTGACGGGCCGCCTGGCGGAGGGGCGCACGGGCATCGACGCCGTCACGGCCTGTTTCCCGGCCGGCACCCTGTCGGGCTCGCCCAAACCCCGCGCGCTGCAGATCATCGAGGATCTCGAGGACACCCGTCGCGGGGTCTACGGGGGAGTGGTCGGTTATGTCGACTTCGCCGGCAACGCCGATCAGGCGATCGCCATCAGGTCCGCGGTGCTCAAGGACGGGACCGCCTACGTCCAGGCCGGTGCCGGGATCGTCGCCGACTCGGTCGCCGCATCCGAGGACGAGGAGTGCCGCAACAAGGCGATGGCGGTCCTCCGCGCCGTCGCGGCGGCGGACACCCTGAGACCCGCGGGCCCCACGGGAGGCGCTGCGGGCGCGGACACGCCGGGGGAGGGCCGGTGACCCAGAACGCCC
>NZ_JAALED010000155.1:0-2255 GCF_014145155.1 Dietzia sp. B19
TCCGACCCGCCCTGCTTCTCGGTCATGGCCATCCCGAACAACACCCCCGACTTGGTGGCGGGGTCGCGCAGCTCGGGGTCGTAGACCCTGGACATCAGCGCCGGCTCCCATTCCGCGGCCAGCTCCGGGCTCAACCGCAGGGACGGCACCACGGCGTGCGTCATGGACAGCGGGCACCCGTGCCCGGCCTCGATCTGCGACACCAGCATGAAGCCGGTGGCCCGCTCCACGTTGGCGCCGGGCCCCGGGTCCGCCCAGGCGGAGGTGTGCACCCCGCGGGACACCGAGTACTCCATGATCCGGTGATAGGAGGGGTGGAACTCGATCTCGTCCACCCGGTTGCCCCACCGGTCGTGGGCGCGGTGCACCGGCGGCAGGGTGTTGGCCAGCTCCGCGTCGTGCTGGTACTGCCCGGTGCCCACGTGTCGGCCGATCTCGTGGAACCGGTCGGTCACCGCGCCGGGTGCGAAGACTCCCACGGCCTCCCGGAGTGCGGGATTGAGCGCGTACTCGTCCACGTCCACGCGCGGCGGCGCCTGGTTGAGGACCTCGTGGGTGGTGTGGTTCCGAGTGGTCGACATGTGGTGGGTGCTCCTCCGGCCCGCGGTACTCAGGACTTGAAGTACATGAGTTGGTGGCTGGTGGCGAGCAGGGTGCCGTCGCGGCTCCACAGTCTCGCCGATTCATCGTGGTAGTTGCCGTGGAACCGGTGGGCGTGGACGCTGCCCAGGATGAAGTCCGTGCCCTGGGCCGCGATCTCGTCCGCGGTGGCCAGGTAGTGGATCGTCAGCGTGACCGTTCCCGCGGGGATCGGCCGGCCGAGCCGGAGGAACGACCTGGGGAAGAACGAATCGCACATCGCGGTGAGCGCGACGTGGTCGAGGGGGCGGGGCGGGGTGTCGCGGATCCACATCGTCGTCGTCGAATCCGGGCTCGTCTGTCCGTCCTCGACCGACTGCCACGCCCCCGTCACGAACCGCATGTCGTAGTTGTCCACCCACTTGACCCCACGGTCCGCCGCGGCCGGGGTCAGGTCCTCGGGTGCGGGGACCCCGGGCGGGCCGACCTCGGTCTCCGACCACGTCTCCCGGCGCAGCGCGGTGATCGCCGTGGCGGTGGTGACCACCTGATCGCCCTGGCGCATCTCGAGCCACCAGTGCTGGTTGGAGCGGTTGGTGCGGGTCGGCAGCACCTCGATCTCGAACTCGCCCTCGGCCACCGGGCCCGCGTAGTTCAACGTCAGAGCCAGCGGGTCACCGTGTCGCTCCGGGTGCTGCAGGATCGCCTGCAGCATCGTCGCCGCGGTCGTCCCGCCGAACGGCCCGACCATGTTGGCCCACGCGTCGACCGTGCGGCCCCGGACCAGGTTCTCGCCGCCGCGTTCGAGAGCGACGGCCTGATCCAGAGTGTGTCCAGGGGCGTATCGACCGGTCACGGCACTCTCCTCATCGGGCGGCGTGAGGGGTGCGCCGCCGGGTGGTCCCACCGTACCGAGGGGTCGGGGGCGCCCGCTGCATCCGCGGTCAACACCGACTCCCTCATGCCTCCGCCCGCCGGGTGTTCGGTGGACGTGCAGCGGATCGCCGCGCAGACCCCCGGGCCGTTCCCCGGGGTCGGGTGGACGGTGGGACAGAGCGGGAACCTGTGCGGTGAACTCGGCTACCTGTTCCTGGAGACCGCGGGCGGGACGGTCTCGTCGCCCACCCGTGTCGTGCTGTTCCACCGGGGCGAGCAGGTCGCGACGCAGCCCGGCACCACGCCGCGTGTCCTGCTCGGGCAGCACAGCGACTTCCACGTGGAGCTGCGCGTGCAACAGGAGCCGGTGGCGGGCCAACCTAATGCGGAGGCCGTCTACGCCTCCACCATCTACGTGTGGAACCCGTTCGCCGGCGCGGGGGACGCGACCCCGATCGGTCCGCTACCGCCCGGGATGACCCTCTAGCCAGGGCGACGGGGTGGCGACGTGACCGGGGCCGACGGAGTGCGGGGAGGCGGTCGGTCGCCGGTCTACGCGGCCCTCGCGGTGGTCGTGGTGGTCGGGGTCCTCGTCGCGACCGTCACCACCGTCGCGCTGATGCGATCGCGCGACGAGACGTCTCCCGAGGTGACCGCCCCGGCCGGCCCCAGCACCACCGCGACCTCGACCCGGGCCTCTCGCGCCACCACCACCGCTCCCGCCACGCCCACCGCGGTCGTCCCCGCACCCGCGGCGGTGTGTGACGCCGGGGTGATCAACACCGACCTGGGGTACCCGA
>NZ_JAALED010000156.1:0-1447 GCF_014145155.1 Dietzia sp. B19
CCCCGGCGAGGGGGCAGGGGCGGGGGCCGAGTCCTGAACCGCCTCGGCTCCGGTCCCGATCCCGCGGGCTCGGGCAACGTCTCGGGCAGCCTGTCCACCACGCTCGGTACGGGTGCGGTCCGCGGTCCGGTCCCGTCCGCGACGGGCCCGAGGCCGCGCCGGGAGATCGACGTGGCGGCCCTCCTCGAGGGGGTACTCGAGGACGATCGTCCCGTCCTCGCCCGCGCCATCACGTTGCTCGAGTCCACGAACCCCGCACACCGCGAGAAGGCCCAGGAGTTGCTTCTCGGCGCACTCCCGCACGCCGGTGGCGCGTTGCGCATCGGGATCACCGGGGTACCGGGCGTGGGGAAGTCCACGTTCATCGAGTCCTTCGGTCTGTATCTGGTGGAGAAGGGCCACAAGGTGGCGGTCCTCGCCGTCGACCCGTCCTCCACCCGCACCGGCGGGTCGATCCTCGGCGACAAGACCCGGATGGCCACGCTCTCGACGGAACCCCGCGCCTACATCCGGCCGTCGCCGACCTCCGGCACGCTCGGAGGGGTGGCGAAGGCCACCCGCGAGACGATGGTGCTGCTCGAGGCGGCGGGATTCGACGTGATACTCGTCGAGACGGTGGGGGTGGGACAGTCCGAGGTCACCGTCGCCGGAATGGTCGACTGCTTCACGTTCCTCACCCTCGCCCGCACCGGAGACCAGCTCCAGGGCATCAAGAAGGGCGTCCTGGAGTTGGCGGACGTCGTCGCCGTCAACAAGGCCGACGGCCCCCACGTCAAGGACGCCAGACGCGCCGCGCGGGAACTCGGCGCGGCGCTGCGACTCGTGCGACCGGCGGACTCGGCGTGGAAGGTGCCCGTCCTGACGATGTCGGGTCTCGAAGGAGACGGTCTGGACGACTTCTGGGATGCCGTCCGTTCGCACCAGGACACGATGGGGAAGATCGGCGAGGTCGAGGCCCGTCGAGCCCGTCAGCAGGTCGAATGGACCAGGTCGATGGTGCACGACACACTCATGGCGAGACTCGCGGCCGACCCCGAGGTGCGTCGGGTCACGGCCGATGTCGAGCGACGTGTCAGCGAGGGGACGTTGACGGCGGCCCTCGCCGCCCAGGCGATCATCGACGCCTTCGACAGCTGACGCGCCCACTCGTCGGCGAGTACGTCAGGCGTTCCACCACCTGCGGACCAGGTACTCGCGCTCGGAGGCGTTCTCCGTGAGCTGGTGGGCACGAGCCCAGGCCCGGCGCGCCTCCTCACCGCGGCCGAGTTCCTCGAGCGTCGTCGCCCGCGCCGCGTGGAACGGGTGGTGCCGCTCGAGCTCCGCCTCTCCGGCGAGGGCGTCGAGTTGCCGAAGGCCTGACTGCGGTCCGTCGCGGCGACCCACGGCCACCGCACGCGCCATCCGGACGACGGGTCCGGGTGCGAGAGCGAGGAGGAGGTCGTACAGC
>NZ_JAALED010000157.1:0-3362 GCF_014145155.1 Dietzia sp. B19
GGGCGAGGCGGCGACGGGACTTGGGCTTCTCCTGCGGGGCGGTGAGAACGGACGACTGCTCCCGGAGGTCCTCGGCGTGCTGCTTGGCGTCCGCGGCCAGCTTGCCCAGGATCTCCGCCTGTTCCGCGCGGCGGTCCCGCAGCACCTGGATACCGCGGCTCGCGCCGAAGAGGGCCAGGCCCGCGGGCCCACGGGTCGCGGCCACGGCGGCCTCCCCGAGGAAGCGGGGATCCTTGAGGTCGAACGCCTTCCGGGCGGCGGTGCCGGCGTTCTTCAGGTCCTTCTCGGCGGACTTGATGGCCTTACGCTCGGCGGCGCGATCGCTTCGTGTGCTCATGGGTAGATGGTGGCACAGCCCTCGGACAGCGACCACCACCTCGCCGACATCCACCGGGACCGCGTGGCAGGATGGTCGTCGTGAGCATCGCAACGCAGAAGGCAACCATCCACACGAACAAGGGCGACATCGTCGTCGATCTGTTCGGCAACCACGCCCCGGAGACGGTCGCGAACTTCGTCGGTCTGGCCGACGGGTCGAAGGACTACTCCCAGGCCAACGCCAAGGGCGAGAAGTCCGGCCCGTTCTACGACGGTTCGATCTTCCACCGCGTCATCTCCGGGTTCATGATCCAGGGCGGCGACCCCACGGGAACCGGCCGCGGCGGCCCGGGCTACCAGTTCAAGGACGAGTTCCACCCGGAGCTCCAGTTCACCGAGCCGTACCTGCTGGCCATGGCCAACGCCGGCCCGGGGACCAACGGTTCGCAGTTCTTCGTCACCGTGGGCCCGACTCCGCACCTGAACAACCGGCACACCATCTTCGGGAAGGTCGCGGACGCCGACTCGCAGAAGGTCATCGACGCCATCGCCACCACCAAGACCGGCGCCATGGACCGCCCGGTCGAGGACATCGTGATCGAGTCGATCGAGATCTCCTGACTCCTGATCTCCTGACTCCTGATCCACAGGGTCGTGGCGACACGGCCCGGCCAGCGGCGCGGGCACCGGAACACCGGTCCCGCGCCGTCGGTCTATCCACGACGATCCAGGAACGGTGACAGCACACCAGCCCATGACCACCCAGACGCACAGCGGCGGCGCCGTCTCCCGCTTCTTCCGACGCCAGCCGGTGACCGCGTGGCTCATCACCGCCAACCTCGCGGTCTACGCCGCCACGGTCGCCCAGTCGCGGAGCATGCTCGGCAACCACACCTCGGCGCTGTTCGAGGCCACGGCGCTCTATCCGCCGCTGGTCGCGGCGCGGGACGAGTGGTGGCGCCTGATGACCTCGGCCTTCCAGCATTTCGGGCCGATGCACCTCCTGCTCAACATGTACATGCTGTGGATCCTCGGTCTGGGCATCGAGCGCAGCATCGGACACGCCCGGTTCTTCGCGCTGTACCTGGTCTCGGCCTTCGGCGGCTCCGTCGCCGTGATGTTCTACGGCCAGAACGCGCTCACGGCCGGGGCGTCCGGCGCCATCTTCGGCCTCATGGGTGCCTACGCGATCGTCGCGATGTCGATGCGCCTCGACGTCAAGGGGATCGGGATACTGCTGGTGCTCAACATCGGCGTGAGCTTCCTCGTTCCCGGCATCTCCCTCGCCGCCCACCTGGGCGGCCTGGTGGTGGGCGCGCTCGGAGCGCTCGTCCTGGTGGTCCTGCCCCGTCGACTGCCGGGACGGGTGGGTCGTGGCGGTCGGGAGACCGTGTCGTGGCTCGCCTACCTGGGACTGGTGGCGCTCGTCGCCGTGGCCGCCTGGTACGCGGCCGACACCATGCAGTGGGGTTACGTCCTCAGGCGATAGATCCGGGGCCGCCGGTATCCGACCCGCCGGTATCCGACCCCGTGGCATCCGAGCCGCCGGACCCCGGCCCCCGGGTCCCCCCGAATCCCAGGCCCACCAGCCTCTCCCTCACCTCACGCGGATCGGTCCCCAGGTCTCCCCGCGTGAACACGTCGAGCTGCTCCCGCCCCCGGTCGTCCACGTACTCCAGTCGCATGAGGTGCTGGCGCACGCCCCATCTCGCGACCCCGAGCGCGCGCGCCTCGACGACCTGCGCCGGCGGCACGAACACCACGCCACCGAGCTTCTTGATCGCGAGCTGTCCGTCCACCACTTCTATCCGGGGACGCCGCATCAACTGCATCACCCCCGCGGGGACCACGAGCAGCGCCAGCAGCCCGGTGAGGATGAGCCCCAGGGGATCCCGGTTGGTCAGTCCCACCACCACCGCACCGACCCCGAGGGCGATCTGCGCGGCCGGCCACAGGGTCCCCGGGCCCCACGACGCGGCCTGGTGTCCGCCGGTGGACGCCGTTGTCTCACTCATCCCGCCATCCTCCCTTATCCACAGGCGGAATCCACAGTGTGGATGAATCACACGGGTGGAGTTCGATCCGCGTTCGAGAGGGCAGCACCCCGACCTGCGGCGTCGTCCTCGTCGTCGTCGTCGAGGGTTTATCCCCAGTGTGGAGGGAGTTGTCCACAGCCTGTGTGCGCGGGCGCGGGCATCGCTAACACCGGCCACTTCGCCGAATACACCACCGTGACCTGCATGGATGTCAATTCGATGAGAAAATGCAGGTCACCCCCCGCGTCGTGCGGGGGGTGACCTGTGAATTAAGCTGTGGAATGCGGGGAACGGGGTTCCGGTAGAACGGGTGTCAGCGCCAGTTCATGGTCATGAGCAGCCCGACCACGGCCAGCCCGAACCCGATGGCGAAGTTCTGCCAGGTCTCGAGGGACTGCATGAACGGGATCCGCTCACCGGCGATGTAGTAGGTCACCAACCACGCCAGGCCCAGGATCATGAGACCGAACATCACGATCAGGTACCACTGCGCGGTGGGCGTCCCCTTGACCTTGACGGGGGTGCGGCTGACGGCCGCGTCGGTGTACTCGGTCTTCGACCGGACCTTTGACTTGGGCATGACGTCCTCGCACTGGTGGGGCTGATCCAGGCCACTCTACCAAGACCCGCCGGGGACGTTCATCCCGACGACAGCAGTACGCTGCATCTATGCGCATCCTCGTCGTCGACAACTACGACAGCTTCGTCTACAACCTGGTCCAGTACCTGGGACAGCTGGGCGCGACGTGCGAGGTGTGGCGGAACGACGACGAGAGACTCGCCGGCCCGGACGGCGGCTACGACCCGGCGTCGCTCGCGGGCGTGGTCGCCGAGTTCGACGGCGTCCTGCTGAGCCCGGGCCCGGGGACGCCGGACCGGGCGGGAGCGACGATCCCGCTGATCGGGGTCTGTGGGCGCGCGGGTGTCCCGGTGCTGGGCGTGTGCCTGGGACACCAGGCGATCGGCGAGGCCTTCGGCGCCACGGTCGACAGGGCCGCTGAACTCATG
>NZ_JAALED010000158.1:0-4858 GCF_014145155.1 Dietzia sp. B19
AGGCGGACAGGTGTGTGAGCCGCTGGGCGGGGCCCAAGCTCGAGAAGGGCCGGGCCAAGTGGGCCAACGCGGCCCGTGCCGCCGCCAAGCAGTCCCGGCGGGAGTGGGAGCCCGAGATCGCCGAACCCCTCGACTCCGCCGGTCTCGTGGCATTCGTGGCCGAGGAGGTCAGGGCGGGTGCGATCGCCCTGGTACTGCACGAGGACGGTGCCGCCGGTTTAGCGGACGCCGTGACCGCGGCCGGTCCAGTGGAGCGGATCCTCCTCGTCGTCGGGCCCGAGGGCGGCGTCTCCGACGCCGAGATCGACTCACTCACCCACGTCGGGGCCCGCGCCGTGGTCCTGGGTCCCGAGGTGTTGCGCACCTCCAGCGCCGCCGCGGTGGCCCTCGGCGCCCTCGGAGTTCTCACGCGGAGATGGGCCCGCGCTGGTACTACACTCGACCCGACCGCCCCACCACCCAGGAAGTGATCCACGTAGGTACCCCAGAGAACGACGCAGTGAGAGACACGGCCGCCCGGACGCGGGGCGACGACCGCCGGGACCCCGGCGGCCCGCCCTCCCGCACGGCGGTCCAGCTCGACCCGGACCTGGCCATGGCGGTGCTCGGCGCCGCGGACGCCAACCTCCGGGCGCTCGAGGAGCTGCTCGACGCCGACCTGCACGTGCGGGGCGGCACCATGACCATCTCCGGCGACCCCGGCGCCGTCGACCAGGCCTCACGAGTGGTCTCGGACCTGCTCCGGCAGGCCGGACGTGGGGTGGAGATCACCCCGGCGTCGGTGCGACGCTCGGTCGAGATCCTCGCCGACTCCGGGCCGTTGACCCCCGAGGAGGTGCTGGGCACGGACGTGCTGTCCCGCCGCGGGGGGATGATCCGGCCCAAGACGGTGGGGCAGAAGAAGTACGTCGACGCGATCGACGACCACACGGTGGTCTTCGGACTAGGCCCCGCCGGGACGGGCAAGACCTACCTCGCGATGGCCAAGGCGGTCGCCGCGCTCCGGGCCAAGGACGTCAGCCGCATCATCCTCACCCGCCCGGCGGTCGAGGCAGGGGAGCGACTCGGCTACCTGCCCGGCACGCTGCACGAGAAGATCGACCCGTACCTGCGACCGCTGTACGACTCGCTGCACGACATGATGGACCCGGAGGCCATCCCCAAGCTCATGGCGGCCGGGGTGATCGAGGTGGCACCGCTGGCCTACATGCGCGGGCGCACTCTCAACGACGCGTTCATCATCCTCGACGAGGCGCAGAACACCACGCCCGAGCAGATGAAGATGTTCCTGACCCGCCTCGGCTTCGGGTCGAAGATCGTGGTGACCGGGGACATCACCCAGATCGACCTCCCGGGTGGGCAGCGTTCCGGTCTCAAGGTGGTGCGCGACATCCTCAAGGGGGTCCCCGACATCCACTTCTCGGAGCTCACGTCCGCGGACGTCGTGCGGCACGCGCTGGTGGCCCGGATCGTCGACGCCTACGCGAAGCACGAGGAGCGCCTCGAGCGGGGCGAGGAACCCACCGCCGTACACAGGAACAGGGAGCACCGCCGCCGATGAGCATCGAGGTCGCCAACGAGTCGGGCGTGGAGGTCGACGAGGCCGAACTCATCGACGTGGCCGCGTTCGTGATCGCCCGGATGGACGTCCACCCCGCCGCGGAACTGTCGATCACCCTAGTGGACAAGGACACCATGGCGGATCTCCACGTGACGTGGATGAACCTGCCGGGCCCCACGGACGTCATGAGCTTCCCCATGGACGAGCTCTCCCCGGGGGGTCGCCCCGACCTGCCCGATCCCGGGCCGGCGATGCTCGGCGACATCGTGCTGTGCCCGGCGTTCGCCGCCGACCAGGCCGCCAGCTCCGGTCATCCGCTCGCGCACGAGCTCGCGCTGCTGACCGTGCACGGGTGCCTGCACCTGCTCGGGTACGACCATGCCGAGCCGGCCGAGGAGCGCGAGATGTTCGGCCTGCAGAACGAGCTGCTGGGCGAGTGGTACGACCACCGGGACGCCCCGCAGGACGACGCCCCGCGCGCGGACGTCTGACCCGTGGACCAGACCATTCTCACCACCGGCGCCGCCGTTCTGCTCATCCTGGTCGCCGGCGTATTCGCCGCCCTCGACGCCGCGCTGAGCACGGTCTCGGTGGCCCGGGTCGAGGAGATGGCCAAGGAGCCCCGCTACGGGGCGGCGAGGCTGTCGTTGATGCTGCTCAACCGTCCGCGCTACATCAACGTCACGGTGCTACTGCACCTGTTGAGCCTGATCGCGGGGGTCGTCCTCCTGACCGTGGTGTTCGCCGAGGTCATCGAGTCCACGGTCTGGGCGCTGGTCGGGGTGATCGCGGTGACGACGATCGCGGCGTACGTGGTGGCCGGCGTGGGTCCCCGCACGCTGGGGCGCCAGCACGCCTACTCACTGGCGCTGGGCGCCTCGACCCCGATGCGGGTGCTCGGGATGGTCCTGGGTCCCGTCGCCAGCCTCCTGGTGGGTGTCGGCAACGCCGTCACCCCGGGCCGGGGCTTCCGCAACGGCCCGTTCGCCTCGGAGATCGAGCTGCTCGAGATCGTGGACATGGCCCGCGAGCGCGGGGTCGTGGCCGACGACGAGTCGCGCATGATCCAGTCGGTGTTCGAGCTCGGGGACACCACCGCCCGCGAGGTCATGACCCCGCGGACCGAGATGGTGTGGATCGAATCGGACAAGACCGTCGGCCAGGCGGCCCGGTTGACCGTCAAGTCCGGGTACTCCCGGATCCCCGTGGTGGACGGTGACAACTCCGACGACGTGGTGGGGGTGATCTACCTCCGCGACATCGTGGCCCGTCTCGACGACCCCGACGGCCGCGCGGCCCCGGTCGCCGACGTGATGCGACCCGCGGTGTTCGTGCCGGACGCCAAGCGGATCGACGACCTGCTGTCGGAGATGCAGAGGGACCACAACCATCTGGCGATCCTGGTCGACGAGTACGGCGGAACCGCCGGGCTGGTGTCCATCGAGGACATCCTCGAGGAGATCGTCGGCGAGATCGTCGACGAGTACGACACCACCGAGGTGCCCCCCGTCGAGGAGCTGGAGGACGGGAGGTACCGGCTGTCGTCCAGGCTCGGTCTGGACGAGGTCGCAGAGTTGTTCGACGTGGAGTTCCCGGACGAGGTGACCGAGGAGGTCGAGACCATCGGGGGACTGATGGCGCTCGAACTCGGTCGCGTCCCGCTGCCCGGGGCGCACGTGGTCACCGAGGGGCTCGACCTGCGCGCCGAGGGCGGGCACGACCGTCGCGGACGGGTCAGGGTGGTCACCGTGGTGGCCGAACGGATCGACCTTGCCGCCGACGGCACACACGAGAACGACGACGAGGAGAACCGATGACCACGCCCGAGGGCTTCCGGAGCGGGTTCGTCAGCTTCGTGGGCCGGCCGAACACCGGCAAATCCACCCTCACCAACGCGCTGGTGGGCGAGAAGATCGCCATCACCTCCTCGCGGCCCCAGACCACACGGCACGCGATCCGCGGGTTGGTCCACCGACCCGACGCCCAGATCATCCTGGTCGACACCCCGGGGTTGCACCGGCCACGCACCCTGCTGGGCGAGCGGTTGAACGCCCTCGTGGAGGACACCTACTCGGACGTCGACCTGATCGGGTTGTGCATCCCTGCGGGGGAGCGGATCGGCCCCGGCGACCGCTGGATCCTCGAGCAGGTGCGCAAACTCTGTCCCACCACCCCGATCCTCGGCCTGGTCACCAAGATCGACACCGTGTCCAAGCAGAAGGTCATGGAGCAGTTGGTCGCGGTCTCCAGGCTCCTCGGGCCGGACTCCGAGGTCGTCCCGGTGTCCGCCGCGTCCGGTGAGCAGGTCGACGTGGTGACGGACGTCATCGCCTCCCTGCTCCCCGAGGGGCCGAGGTTCTACCCCGACGACGTGATCACCGAGGAGTCGGACGAGACCCGGATGTCCGAACTCATCCGCGAGGCCGCCCTCGAGGGCGTGCGGGACGAACTGCCCCACTCGATCGCCGTGTCGATCGAGGAGGTGCTGCCCCACGAGGGGCGTGACGACATGGTGGACGTCCACGCCACCGTCTACGTGGAGCGGCAGAGCCAGAAGGCGATCGTCCTGGGCAAGGGCGGCTCGCGCATGCGCGAGGTGGGCACCCAGGCCCGGGCGGGGATCGAGCAGCTCCTGGGGACCAAGGTCTACCTGGACCTGCACGTCAAGGTGCTCAAGGAGTGGCAGCGCGACCCCAAGATGCTCGGGCGGCTGGGTTTCTAGACCGCGGTCGTGCGAGTCCTTCTAGCGCACGGCCGCACGAACGACCCCCACGATCGTCTCCCGAGCGGCCCGACCCTCTGGGGTGGGCTGCAGCGGGTGCACGTGGAGTAGCCCCTGCTCCTCGATGTACGTGACGTCCACGCCGGCGGCGCGGGCCCGCTCCACCCCGAGTCGCACGTCGGGCAGGACGATGTCGCGGGTGGCGGCGAAGATCGTCAGCGGCCCCAGACCGGTGAAGTCCCCGCACAGCGGGCTCACCCGCGGGTCGTCCACCGGCAGCTCGGCACGCCAGGCGTCGATGAACACCCTCAGGCCTCGTCGGGCGAGCCACGGGTCACTGGGTTGGACCCGGTCGATGTCCGGGTTGTCCATCGCCAGGTCGAGCGCGGGGGAGATCAGGACCGTTGCCGGAAGACGGGACACACCCCGGTCCCTCAACTCCATCGCCGCGGACAGCGCGATCTGGCCCCCGGCGCTGTCACCGGCGAGACACACCGGGCCGTGCTCGGCGACCTCGTCCCGCACCAGGTCGGCCACCCCGGCCACCACGCCCGCCGCCGTGCCGCGGTTCGTCG
>NZ_JAALED010000159.1:0-5837 GCF_014145155.1 Dietzia sp. B19
CTGGGGGACACCTTCGATCCGATCGCGGTCCCCGACCTGCCCACGCCGGATCCGGATCTCGATCGTTCGGTGGCGGAGCTGCGCAGGCTGCGTGAGGCGATCGCCGGGCTCGCCCACTCGGAGGTCGAGCTGGGGGACATCGCGGACCGGTTGGCCGAGGTCGCGGACCTCCTCGAGCCCCGCGTGCCGGAGCCGGCCCGTCGGCTGGAGGCCATGTGGACCGGCGCCGGGTCCCGCCGGGCCAACCCCGTCGGCGGTCCGGAGAACCCGATCGCCCCGCCGGTGCGGTTCTCCGGGTGTGACGACGGGTCGGTGACGGCGGAGGTCACGCTCGGACTGGCCTACCAGGGCCCTCCCGGGTGCGTCCACGGAGGGATCAGCGCGCTGATCATCGACCACATGATGGGCTTCGCGAACCACTGGGGAGGCCGCTACGGCATGACGGCCCACTACGAGATCGACTACCGGTCACCCACGCCGCTGCTGCGGCCGCTGACGTTCCGCTCGTGGGTGGACGAGGTGGACGGCCGCAAGACCTGGACCAAGGCGACCATCCACGCGGGCGACCGGCTGTGCGTCGAGGCCCGCGGGCTCTTCCTCGAGGCGAGCGTCGCGGTGCCGGGTCGCCCGGACCAGCGGTCGACCGTGGGGGACGGTGCCTGACCGGACCCGACACCTGGCCCCGGGGTGTCGACCCCGGGGCGCCGCCGACTCAGTGTTGGAGGTCGACCTGCACGACCTTCTGCAGGTAGGGGGCGATCACCTCGGTCAGGCCCGAGGCCAACTGGTCCGGGTCCTCGGGCGGGAGCGAGATGAAGCTGATGCCGATCCGGGCGATGATCGAGGCCGCCAGCCGGGCCTGGCTCGCCTCGATCCGCATCCAGCTCTCGGACAAGGCCGGCACGAGCACCTCGGTGGCGCGCTCGATGAGCGGCCCCGCCTCGGTGGTGATCAGCCGCAGCAGGTCCGGCTTGATGTCCCCCGTCACGAGCGCCCGGATGAGCGGGTCACGACTGCTGGACCGCAGGAAGCCGTTGATCCCCTCACTCAGGGCCAGCTCGATCTGCCCGGGATGCCTGATGATGGAGTCCCGGATCTCGCCGGTGAAGGTTTCCGACAGCTGGAGCGCGTACGCCTGGGCCAGGCCCTGACGGTTGCCGAACGTGCTGTAGAGCGTCTGGCGGCTCAGTCCTGCGGCCTTGGCCACGTCGGACATGGTCACGGCCGACCAGTCACGGGACTCCAACAGTTCGTGCATCGCGTCGAAGACGGTGAGGCGAGGCGACCAACGCTCCCCCTGGGAATCCCCGGAGGAGCGTCGGTCACTGGTGGAGGGGCGGCGCGGCATGAGGTCCATTGTTCCTGATCTGGCGTCCGCGGGTGGTGGAGGGCTACTTCACGGGCAGGAAGTCGACCTTGTCGCGGACGCCGCAGTCCGAGCACCGCCAGGTGGTGGGGATCGCCGACCACGGGGTCCCGGGCGGGAATCCCTCACGCGGCTCGCCGGCCGCCTCGGAGTAGTGGTGCCCGCAGTTCGGGCACACGTACTCGCCGGTCGGCGACGTCTGGTCGGCGGCGATGTCGGTGTCCGCGACCACCTTCTCCGCCACCGCGGTGGAGCCGGCGGCGGCCGCATCGACCCCGTGGCGGGCGAGGATCTTCTCGCGCTTGGACGGCTGGATGTTGGCCCGGGTGATGTCACCGTCGTAGTGGGCCAGCACCCGCTTGTCCATGACCTTGCGCCACAGCGGCGGCACGTAGGCCAGGACCATCATCGTGGCGTACCCGGACGGCAGCTGCGGGGCCTGCTCGAAGCTGCGCAGGACCTGGTAGCGGCGCATCGGGTTGGCGTGGTGATCCGAATGGCGCTGCAGGTGGTACAGGAAGATGTTGGTCACCAGGTGATCGGAGTTCCACGAGTGCTCCGGGCGGCAGCGCTGGTAGCGGCCGGCGGAGGTCTTCTGCCGCTTGAGGCCGTAGTGCTCCAGGTAGTTGACCACCTCCAGCAGCGAGAAGCCGAAGACCGCCTGGACGAGGAGCCAGGGCGCGACCTCCCAGCCGAACACGGCGATCAGTCCGCCGAAGAGCACGACGGTCATGAGCCACGCGTTGAGGTTGTCGTTGCGGATCGTCCACGGGCTCTTGCCCAGGCGACCGAGCCGCTCGGACTCGAGGTGCCAGGCCGACCGTGCGGATCCCACGACGCTGCGCGGCAGGAACGCCCAGAACGACTCGCCGAAGCGCGAGCTGGCCGGGTCCTCGGGAGTGGCGACGCGGGCGTGGTGCCCACGGTTGTGCTCGATGAAGAAGTGTCCGTACCCGGTGGTGGCCAGGGCGACCTTGGACAGCCACTTCTCGCTCCCGGCGATCTTGTGGCCGAGCTCGTGCGCGGTGTTGATCCCGATCCCGCCCGTGATGGCCACCGTCCAGGCCACACCGATCGAGGCGGCGATCCCGAGCCCGCCGTCGTAGCCGAGCCACGACAGGTCCTGGGCGGTCCACAGGTAGCAGGCGACGATGAGGGACGCGTACTGGAAGGGGATGTACAGGTAGGTGCACCAGCGGTAGAAGGGGTCCGCCTCGAGCCGGTCCATCACCTCGTCCGGCGGGTTCTGGCCGTCGGCTCCGACCGCCAGGTCGCCGAGGGGGATGGCGACGTAGACCAGGACGGGGAGCAGGAACCACGCGGCGGTGGCGGCCCAGCCCAGACCCAGCCCGTTGAACCCGATGACGAACGGCATCGAGAGGAACAGCCCCATCGCCGGGATCAGGCCGAGCAGCCACAGGTACCGCTTGGCGTCGGTCCACGCGTACGGCTCGACCGCGGCGTCGGTGGCGTCACCCACCGCGGCGGTGTCCTGGGCGGCGGCGTCCCGGGCGGCGGGGTCCGTCGTGGGGTCCCGGTCGGGACGCTCGTCTGCGCCCCGGGGGCGGATGTACTCGGTGCTGGACATCGTCAACGACCTCCAAAGATCACTGGTGATGTGGCCTACGCCACTGTCTGGAGACAAGATTAGACAAATTCCCGGGCCATGTCTAGACATGGGGTCTGATTTTGTCCAGGGAGGACGACGACGAGGCCATCCGTTCCACCGGCCGGTGCGGAATACGGGGGCGGTCCGCGCAGTTGTACCGACAGGTCGTCGGATCCACTCCGACGCGGGAGGAGTGGCGGACGTGACGATGCAGCAGGCCGCCATGCGCACCTTGATGCGGGCCGAGAACAACAACATCACGCTCGACCGCAGCGTCTTCACCCGCGAGAACTTCCACCGGATCGGTCAGTTCGCGCGACCGCACACCCGGTTGATCGTCCTGTTCCTGATCCTGTCCGTGTTCGGGGCCTCCCTCGCCGTGGTGACCCCGCTGCTCGCCGGCCGGGTGGTCACCGCGATCGTGGACGGCGCCGCGGTACGGGTGGTGTTCCTCCTCGCCGCCGCCATCGCGGTGATCGGCATCGTCGAGGCGGTCAACAACGTCGTGACCAGGTTCTGGTCGGCGCGAATCGGCGAGGGTCTGATCCTCGACCTGCGCCGTTCGGTGTTCGACCACGTCCAGACCATGCCGGTCGCGTTCTTCATGCGTACCCGCACCGGTGCGCTGGTGAGTCGGCTCAACAACGACGTCCTGGGCGCCCAGCGGGCCTTCTCGGACACCCTCTCCGGGGTCGTGTCCAACCTCGTCCAGCTCATCCTCACCCTGGTGGTGATGGCCGGGATCAACTGGCAGCTGACCCTCATGTCGGTGCTGCTGCTACCGGTGTTCCTCTTCCCCGCCCGCTACGTGGGCAGGCGCCTGGCCAGGCTCCGTCGCGAGGCCTCCGACCTCAACGCGTCGATGAACGACCAGATGACAGAGCGTTTCAACGCCGGCGGCGCGACCCTCGTCAAGTTGTTCGGCCGCCCCGACGCCGAGTCCGCGGAGTTCGCCTCCCGCGCGGGTCGGGTGCGGGGCATCGGGGTCCGCACCGCGCTGCTCATGAGCGTGTTCATGAACTCGCTGACGCTGGTCTCCACCCTGGCCCTCGCGCTGGTCTACGGCGTCGGCGGCTGGTTCGCCCTCACCGGCGGGATGGACGCGGGGTCCGTCGTCGCCCTCGCCCTCCTCCTGACCCGCCTGTACGGCCCGCTGACCTCGCTGGCCAACGCACCGATGGACGTGGTGACCGCTATCGTGAGCTTCGAGCGGGTCTTCGAGGTCCTGGACCTGGACCCGCTGCTCAAGGACGCCCCCGACGCCGTCGACGTGCCCGAGGGCCCCGCCGCCATCGAGTTCGACGACGTCCGGTTCTCCTACCCCTCGGCCGACAAGGTCTCCCTGGCCTCGCTGGAGGAGGTCGCCGTACTCGACACCCGCGGCGGGCAGGAGGTCCTGCACGGGGTCAGCTTCCACGCCGAACCGGGGCAGATGATCGCACTGGTCGGATCGTCGGGCGCGGGCAAGTCGACCATCGCGTCGCTGCTCCCGCGGCTGTACGACGTGGACTCGGGGGCGGTGCGGGTGGCCGGCCTCGACGTGCGTGAGGTCACCTCGTCGTCGTTGCGCCGGACGGTGGGCATGGTCACCCAGGACGGCCACCTCTTCCACGACACGATCCGGTCCAATCTGACCTTCGCCCGTCCGGAGGTGACCGACGAGCTGGTGTGGGACGCCCTGCGCCGGGCGCGGCTGGAGGAGCTGGTCCGGTCGCTGCCCGACGGGCTGGACACCGTCATCGGCGACCGCGGGTACCGCCTCTCCGGTGGCGAGAGGCAGCGCCTGACCATCGCGAGGCTGCTCATCGCGGAGCCCTCCGTGGTGGTGCTGGACGAGGCCACGAGCGCACTGGACTCCACCAACGAGTCCGCGGTCCAGGAGGCCCTCACCGAGGCGATGTCCCACCGGACGTCCCTGGTGATCGCCCATCGACTGTCCACCGTGCGCGCCGCCGACCGCATCCTCGTGCTCGAGGGCGGCAGCGTGGTGGAGTCGGGCACCCACCCCGAGCTGCTGGCCGCGGGTGGGCGGTACACCGAGCTGTACGAGACCCAGTTCGCGGACCAGGAGTAGCAGCCGCGTCGGCGGGGCCGGTCAGCAGCACCCCCACCGGTCAGCAGCACTCCCACCGGTCGGAAGCACCCCCGTCAGTAGCGTCCCCCGGCGATCGCGTCGTGGACCCGGTCGGTGTCGGCGTCGGCCCAGCCCGGGGGGTCCAGGATCCGGGCCCACATCTGCGCGGCGTCCGGCCCGAAGGTGTGACCGTGGCCGGCAGGGACCTCCGCGGAGAACACCATGTCCAGGGTGAACTGCCAGAACGTCACGAACGGGGTCCACCGCACCCCCGGGTCGAGATCGGGGCCCAGTGGCTCCCGCAGCCAGTCCGGGCGCTGCAGCAGGAGGTCGGGCGACCACCAGGTGATGGGATCGGAGGCGTGCTGCCAGTAGACGATCCGCGGAGAGGACCAGGGCGCGCCGTCGAGATCCAGATCCGGCCCGCCGGCGGCGAAGCGCACGTGCTCACCGCCGTCGATCACCGGTAGTCGCTCCGGCGAGCCCGCATCGCGGTGGGCGGTGAGGTAGGACCACTGCGGTGAGAAGTTGGGCGTGCCCACCCACAGCGCGCCGTCGGTCCGGGCCACCATGTCCTGGGCACCACCGAAGGCGGTCTGCCCCCCGAAGGAGCCGAGGCTCTCCCCGAACGCGACGAGTGCGGGGCGACGGGCCTCGGGCACGTCCGCGACGGCGCGCTCCACCGCCTCGAACAGGGCGCGTCCCGCGCGCTGGGGCGACTGCCGATCGGCCACGAACGCCAGGGGGCTGGGCAGGAACGAGTACTGCATGGCCGCGATCGCGGAGTC
>NZ_JAALED010000160.1:0-2686 GCF_014145155.1 Dietzia sp. B19
CGCCGGGCGTGAGGATCTCGCCGCATGGCGGAGCCTGGCCCGGTCGCGGTACGCGGACGCCTCGACGATCGCGGCGGCCGAGGCGCGGTGTCGTGTCCTCGATCAGCGCTTCGGGGCGTGAGGGGCGCGGAGGCGGCGGTCGGCACCGAACCGGGCTCGACCCGTCCACTCGGGTAGGTGCATCGGTGCCATCCGGACCGTCCCCGGTGCGCCGGGTGGGCAGAACCCCGCGGTAGCTGTTCCGGACGGGGCGCCCGCCGGACAAGAGTGATCGGTGTCACAATCACCGCCCCGCCGATGGTGGGGGTCGCTCGAGCAGGAGGCGCACGATGGCGATCGAACTGAATCAGATCTGGGACATGCCGATCAAGGAGTTCCACCCTCTCCCCAAGGCACTGTTGGGGGTGGGTGCACACGACATCCTCGGCGTGGAGGCCAAGAAGCTGGGGATGACCCGGGTCCTCATCATGACCACCGGACTGCGCGGCTCGGGCATCATCGAGGAGCTCAAGGGCAAGATCGAGTACCAGGGCCTCGACGTCGTCGTCTTCGACAAGGTCGAGTCCAACCCCAAGGACTACAACGTCATGGACGCCGCCGCGCTCTACAACTCGGAGAAGTGCGACGGCATCATCTCGGTGGGCGGCGGCTCCAGTCATGACGCCGCCAAGGGCGCCCGCGTGGTGATCGCCCACGACGGCCGCGACATCAACGAGTTCCAGGGCTTCTCCAAGTCCACCAACTTCGAGAACCCGCCGCACATCGCGGTGTCCACCACGGCGGGCACCGGCGCGGAGACCTCGTGGGCGTACGTGATCACGGACACCTCGGACATGGACCACCCGCACAAGTGGGTCGCGTTCGACGACGCCAGCCTGGTCTCGCTGGCGATGGACGACCCGCTCCTCTACTACTCCTGCCCGCAGCACTTCACCGCGTACTGCGGTTTCGACGTCCTCGCGCACTGCTCGGAGCCGTACGTGTCCCGGCTCGACTTCGCCCCGTCGCTGGGCAACGCGTTGTACGCGACCAAGCTCGTGGCGGACAACCTCACGACGGCCGTGTACGACCCCCGCAACCTCGAGGCCCGAACCGGCATGATGAACGCGCAGTACATCGCGACGCAGGCGTTCAACTCGGGCGGCCTGGGCATGATCCACTCGATGTCCCACGCGATCAGCGCGTACTACGACACGCACCACGGTCTGAACAACGCCATCGCGCTGCCCCGGGTGTGGGAGTACAACCTGCCGTCGCGCTACCAGCGCTACGCCGAACTCGCGCCGCAGATGGGCGTGGACACCCGCAACATGACGACCGTCCAGGCCGCCGACGCGGCGGTGGAGGCCGCCATCCGGTTGTCGAAGGACGTCGGCATCCCGGACAACTTCAGCCAGATCACGCCCGGGCTGTACGAGAAGAACCAGATGGACACGGGCAAGTACAAGGGCAAGGGCGACAGGATCGACACCTCGGCGGAGAACATCCGCCGGATCGCCGAGCACATGATGGGGGACGCGTGCACCCCGGGCAACCCGCGTGAGTCCACGGTCGAGTCGCTGATCCCGATGGTCGAGCACGCCATGACCGGGTCGTACTGACCGGTCGGCGCGGCACCCCACCAGGACGTCCCCGGGGGCGGGCGAGCGGATCCGTCCCGCCCGTCCCCGGGGGACACCACCATCTCCCGAGAACGGAAAGGGCCCGACCATGGATGTCATCGAGGATCACCCCGACGACCTGAGTTCCGACGAGGTGGGTCCCGCGGACGCGGTGATCGACGTCGACGTCCTGGCGGAGGCCCTCCGCGGGACGGGGTACATCGTCGACCGTGAGCTGGCGACGGTCGTGCACCTGGCGACGGTCCTCGACAGGCCGCTGCTGCTGGAGGGGCCGGCCGGTGTGGGCAAGACCGAGCTGGCCAAGTCGCTGGCCTCCGCGTTCGGCCGTCGGTTGGTCCGGCTGCAGTGCTACGAGGGGCTCGACGACGCCCGGGCGCTGTACGAGTGGGACTACGCCAAGCAGCTGCTCCACGTCCAGATGCTCCGGGACCGGATCACGGCGGAACTGGCGGTGCACGAGGATCTCGCCGCGGCCTCGGCCGCGCTGGCGGAGATGGAGGTGGGGATCCACGGCGAGGACTTCCTGGTGACCAGGCCGTTGCTCGAGGCGATCACGTCCGAGGACCCGGTGGTCCTGCTCATCGACGAGATCGACCGCACGGAGGAGTCGCTCGAGGCGATGCTGCTCGAGGTGCTCGCGGAGAAGCAGGTGACGATCCCGGAGCTCGGCACCTACCGCGCACGCACGACGCCCTGGGTGGTGCTCACCTCGAACGACACCCGGGAGCTGTCCAGTGCCCTCAAGCGCCGGTGCCTGCACTTCCACGTGGACTTCCCGGACGCCGCGCGGGAGACGGAGATCGTCCGGTCCCGCGCTCCGGAGGTGCCGGAGTCGGTGGCGGCCGACGTGGTGGACAAGGCACGCCGCCTGCGCGAGCTGCCCCTGCGCAAGGCCCCGTCGATCTCCGAGGTGGTGGACGCGGCGCGCGCCGCGTCGGTGTGGGGTGGAGACGGCCCGGAGCTCGGCTGGGTCCTGTCCGCCGCTCTCCTGAAGTACCGGTCCGACGACGATGTCGCCCGTGGCGTTCTCGGCGCTGGGGCGGCCCCGGGCGAGGAGCCGGCGG
>NZ_JAALED010000016.1:0-12134 GCF_014145155.1 Dietzia sp. B19
GCACGCGGGCCCGCTGGAGTGCGCGCCGCTGGAGGTGGCCGACCCGGTGATGATCGCCACCAACCTGGGCGGCGCGCACCGGGCCTCGTGCGAGCAGGCCAGCGGCGGCTACTGGCGCCACCTGACCACCGAGAACACCGCGCGCGACTGGGAGGAGGTCCGCCGCGCGCTGGGCCAGGAGCGCATCTCCATCCACGGCCTGTCCTACGGCACGCTCCTGGGCTCGACGTACGCGACGCTCTTCCCCCAGCACACGGACAAGCTGGTGCTGGATTCGGGAGCGAACCCGGACTGGATGTGGAACGACGTCCTGCTGGAGCAGAACGAGCCCTACAAGCGCAGAGTGGTGGCGATGTTTGACTGGATCGCTGCCAACGACGCCGTGTACGGGCTGGGCGACACGCCTCTCAAGGTGTACCAGCGCTGGTCGCAGCGGGTGATGGCCGAGTCCGGCACCACCCCGACCATCGCCCCTCCCCCGGCGAAGATCGGCGACGTGCCTCCGGAGTGGCAGGCGCTCGCGCAGCAGTACGTGGACGGCGTCACGCTCACCGGGCCGCTGCGGGCGCAGATCGAGGGACTGTTCAACCAGCTCCGCACGCCCGGCGCGGTGCAGGCCCTGTCCCCGATGCTCGGCGCGACCCGAGGCCTTGCCCCGCAGACCTCGGCCTGGCCGGTGATCGCCGAGTCGCTGCGCGACGGCACCCCGATCGGCCCGCAGGATCCGCAGATGCCGGAGCTCCCGCAGGAGGCGATCATTTCTACGAACATGCAGGCCACCGTGCTGTGCAACGAGAATCGAGTTGCCCCGCGGCTGCTGGACTACCCCGGGTTCCTGTGGACCCAGTTCGTCACCGGGGACATCTTCGATGCCGTCGGCCTGAGCTACAGCTCGGGGGCCGCGTGTGCCGGCGCGCCCCCGGTCGCTACGCCCGTTGAGGTCCACAACGCAGGCCTGGCCACCGCACCGCTGCTGATCAACTCCCTGGCGGATCCGCAGACGCCGTACCGAGGTGCACTCGCCCTGGCCGACCGCATGGGCGCGCACGTGCTCACCGTCGAGGGCGGCGACCACGGGCAGGTGGCCAAGGGCAACGCCATCGTCGACGACGCCGTGGTGGAGTACCTGCGCACCGGCCACACCGGGGTGACCCACGCACCGGCCCCGCCGATGCCAGTGGCGGAGTAATAGATCAGGTCCACACCCCACCAGCGCCACACCGCATCTCACCGTTCGCAGGCCCGTGCGCAGAACGGTCATTACCCTGCCTGACATGAGTCAAGGTGCGTCACTCCTGCGGGTCGGGATCGCTTATGTCATCGCCATCGGCGCCGGGTTGGCGTGGCTGCTGTGGGGGCTCGACAGCGGCCAGCTGTGGCTCGACGGCCTGATCGCCGACCTCATCGCGACCGTCGTGATCTTCGCCTTCAGCCGCTTCTACGGGAACTCCACCTTCTACGACGCCTTCTGGTCGGTCATCCCACCGCTGCTGGCGTTCTACTGGTGGATCGCCGCCGACGCGGGGGTGAACGACGTCCGCTGGTGGCTCATGATGGTCGTGCTGCTGGCGTGGGCCATTCGCCTGACCGCCAACTGGATCCGCACCTTCCCCGGCATGCACCATGAGGACTGGCGCTACCCGATGGTCCGCGAGCGGGCCGGCCGCTTCGAGTTCGTGGCCGACCTCATGGGCATCCACGTCTTCCCGACCCTGCAGGTCTTCGCGGGACTCGTCCCCGTCTACGTGGTGGCGACCAGGGCCGGTGAGCCGCTCGGGTGGCTGGACTTCGTGGCGTTCGGCGTCGGTCTGGCCGCGCTGGCCCTCGAGACAATCGCCGACCTGCAGATGCACCGCTTCATCGCCACCCGGACGCCCGGGCAGGTCATGGACACCGGCGTGTGGTCGTGGTCCCGGCACCCGAACTACTTCGGCGAATGCGGGATCTGGTTCTCCATGGGCCTGTTCGGCCTCGCGGCCTGGCCCGGCGCGTGGTGGGTGTTCGTGGGCACTTTTGCCATGGTGGCGATGTTCCTCGCCGTGAGCATCCCGATGATGGAGCAGCGCAGCCTGGAGCGGCGGCCCGAGTACGCGCGCGTGGTGGAGCGGGTGTCGCTGTTCATCCCGCGCCCGCCCAAGAAGCGCCCGCAGGAGAAGAGCCGGACCACGACCTCCGCGTGAGCCGCCCCCGGATCGTCGTGGTGGGCCTCGGGGATACCGGGGTCCTCACCGCGATTGCGCTCCGCAGGCACGGCGACGTGGTGGGCATCACCGCCAAGCCGGAGTTCGTCAGCGGCCAGGAGCTGGGCTTGCGGCTGGCACGGCCGGAGGCGTGGACGCGCGACTACCGCATCGCCTACAGCAGGTTCCGGGGCCTCGACCACGTCCGCATCGTGCACGGCAGCGCGACCGCCCTCGACACCGAGAACCGGACCGTACGCGTGACCCTTGCGGACGGCGCTGCGGGTGAGGGTTCAGCCGGTGAGAGCTCGGTGGTCGAGGAGCCGTACGACGCCCTAGTCGTCGCCACCGGGGTGACCAACGGATTCTGGCGCCACCCCACCCTCCAGGACTCCCGCGGCGTCGACGCCGACATCTCCCTCCCCCACCAGCGCATCGCAGCGTCGAGGTCGGTGGCGATCATCGGCGGCGGCGCGGCGGCGCTGAGCTCGGCGGCGCAGGTGGCCGAACGCTGGTCGGCCAAGGAGGTAGACGTCTACTTCCCCGGCGACCGCGCACTGCCTCATCACCACGACCTCGTCTGGGACAGGGTGCGCTCACGACTGGAAAGCCTCGGCGTGGGCCTGCATCCCGGTCACCGCGCGGAGCTGCCGGCGGGGGACGTCGCTGGTGGAGACGGCGGCGACGCTGCGAACCACAACAAGAACGACGACGACGACGACGACGAGCACCTCACCAGCGCCCCCGTGAGCTGGACGACGGGTCAGGCACCGACCACAGCAGATGTAGTGATCTGGGCGATCGGCCGCGTCACGCCCAACACCGGTTGGCTGCCCGCGGAGATGCTCGACGACCGGGGGTTCGTCCGCGTGGAGCCGACGCTGCGAGTGGCCGGGCACAGCGACGTCTTTGCGGTCGGCGATGTGGCGGCCACCGACCCGCTGCGCACCTCCGCCCGCAACCGCGGACACCTCCTGGTCGCACGCAACATCCGTGCGCACCTTCAGGGCGGCCCGCTGCGCGACTACCGGCCCCCGAGGCGCCGCTGGGGATCGGTGCTCGGCCCGCTGCGCGACGGACTCATCGTCTTTACCCCGCCCGGACGGGGCGTCCGCGTCCCCGCCCCGGCGTCCCATGTGGTGCTCCAACGGCTCATCACCCACCAGCTGATCTACGGCGGGGTGCGCCGGCGGGCTCGGTGAGTTCCTGCACGGGACGGTACGGGTCGGCGACCGGGCCCATAGGCACTGACCTGCACGGCGGGTCGAGCGGTCGCACGGTCCTGCCGGCGGCGCTAGGTTCGAAGCATGCCTGAATTCACTGTTCCCGGATTGTCCAACTCTGATTCCTCGACGCTCGTAGACACCCTGCAGAAGCGACTCACGGCGTGCAACGATCTGCACCTCACGCTCAAGCACGTGCACTGGAACGTGGTGGGCCCCAACTTCATCTCGGTGCACGAGATGCTCGATCCGCAGGTCGAGCTGGTCCGCGGCTACGCCGACGTGCTGGCCGAGCGCATCGCGACCCTGGGCGGCTCGCCGGTGGGCACGATGGGCGCCAACGCCGACCACCGCTCGTGGGACGACTACTCGCTGGGCCGCGACACCGCGCAGGCGCACCTCGGTGCCCTGGACAAGGTGTACGACGGGATGATCGGCGACCACCGCAAGGCCATCGCCGTGGCCGGCGAGGTGGACCCGGTGACCGAGGACATCCTCATCGGCCAGACCGCCGAGCTGGAGAAGTTCCAGTGGTTCGTCCGCGCCCACCTGGAGAACGCCTCCGGCTCGCTGCCGACCGCCGACAACGCCACCGAGAAGGGCGCGGCCCGCGACGCCACTGCGTGATGGCACGCGGCTGACCCCTCGAGTACGAACCGACTGGCCGGACTCCCCCACCTGGGAGTCCGGTCCGAGACCTTCTGCAAACCACGAGCGAAGCCTTAGTCGGCGAACAGCCACTCATAGTTGGCTGCCCTCCCGCGACCTCGCGAACTCACCGAGCGTTACCAGCCAGCCGTGCAGTGGAAAGACATCGGCTAGCTGTTCTGTCCACGCAGGTTGGGTACGCGGTCGGCGGGTGATGTGCCATTGAGTGCATTGTGGCTGCGGTAGTGATCGCGGTGATGCAGGAACGCCGGTGGCCGGGCTGTGCGTTCTCACTCGCTGCGGAAGAGGCAGGCGTAGGCGCAACCTACTGGACGGATCCATCCACTCCCGAACAACAGGAACCCGTGCGCCGGGCGTTGGCTGCGGCGCCGGGCACGCTGCCGTTGCTGGTACCGACGGAGCAGATGTTGGAGGTCGATGGCCTCCGCGACGACGGGACTGCGGGCCCCGGTCGCCCGGGAGGTTCACGTGCCGTGCCGAGGCACAGTCGAGGTGAACTGCGCTAAGTGGCGACGACTACGAGGGCAGTTGCGCGCTTGGCACCACACTCAATCGCCAATCCACCCGAACTGCATCACGGCAAACTGTCCGCATGTTCGTCGATGTCAGAAGCTACCGCTATCGTGCGGGGCGTGGGGCGTTCGCGTGCGGGTTGCAGGGTTGCAGTCCGTACGCCCGGAGCGCCGCAAACTGTAAGACGAGCGGAGAAATCGGCGAGTGCAATGCGAGGTGGCGCGACACTCACCCAGCGAGGCAGCTCCGATCGAGGGCGAGTGCGCTCGCCGTGTCGGCAAGTTGCACCAGTGACACACGGTACGATCAGGTAACTAGGCAGAAGGGAAGGGGCCCGCTGTGATTGCCACACAACCATCGCGCCTGTCTAACGCAGCCATCGCTAAGTTTGCCGAGCGAGTCGGGCGCGAGAACGACCTATACGACGATGGACGAGCCGATCTGGATTATCTACTAAGGCTATTCGGCGGAAAGATAGAGTATCGCGACGGCGGGGAAGCGCTCCATGTCCGCAGCCCAGCCGACTTCACCATATTCCTCCCTCGCTTCACCTCTGTAGCCCGCGACCGCTTTACTATCGCACACGAGCTCGGGCACTACTTTCTTCATTATCGCCTGCCCGAGCTCAACGATGAGCGCGGCTACGGAAGAGGAAGTAGAAATAGAGCCGAGACTGAGGCAAACGTCTTTGCATCAGCCCTACTAATGCCAAGCGCAGAATTCGCAGAAAAATGGAACTCCCTAGAAAAAGACGAATGGTTGGTAGCGAATCATTTCGATGTTTCACCGGCTGCCGCCAGGGTCCGGGCGGAAGTACTAAATCTGAAGTGAGTGGAAAAATCTACGGCCCGCAGTCCAAGCTGTTTCTATCTTGCGACCTAACGGGCTCCACTGCATTTAAGCAAAGGCCGAAAAATGGCGATGGCGCGCCCCCCTGGCAAAAGGTCTTTCTTCAGTTCTACCGCGAGTTTCCTCAGCAGCTCTTTGCTCAGCGCAAGGACTACGGCTGCTCCATAGATTTCGAATTATGGAAGGCCGTAGGAGACGAACTAATTTTCACCTGCGACGTTTCAGCTGAGACTGACATTTGTGACGCAGTCAGCGTATGGGTGAGAACGCTCAGCGCGTACAAAGAAGACAATTTACAACATGAAGGCCAGTCAGGACTAGGAGTCAAAGGCGGAGTCTTTCTGGGAACGTTCCCCGGCCCGGATCACGAGTCGACGATTCCGAGATCACCCGACTCGGAAAGCTCCGGCAGAGATGTAGTCGTACTTAACCGCGAAGCCTTGCTAACCGCTGACAGAGAGGTCGAAAAGTACATATTCGACTTTTTTGGACCAAGCATCGATACAGGGTTTCGAGTTTTAAGTAGATGTAGTTCGCGGTACCTTACACTATCCGTGGAAGTAGCTCTCGCACTGGCACTAATGGATCGCACGCCGTGGGGCTCAGGAGGACCGGGAGGCGAGTACACATTTCCGAACTTATTGCTGCTAGAAAGTATGGAGTTAAAAGGGGTATGGGGCGGGCGCAGCTATCCCATTTTCGCTCTGGACCTAGAGGCCGATGATCCGGTAAACGCTGCAACCAAGAAGTTCTTACCATCGACGGCCACCCAGGATGACATCAAACAGCTATGCGAGGCCTGCTATGACAGCAGTGGCTGGCCTTTCAGAATGTACCTGCCAGAGTCCAAGCTTGGGAGGTTCGGCGAGGTCCCTACCGATCCACTTGCCGACTACTTAGATAGGGCCCCCGATCCCGCAGAAGGCGGCGAAGAAATGGCTCCAGATTTTCAAAATCCGGTAGAAGTCCCGGAAGATAAACTCCCTACTCGACCAACCGGGTAACTGCCCGGCCAAATAGGCATCCCGAGCCTATTACACCAGCGACGGCGCCCTGTCCCGTCCGGGTCAGGAATTTTTGAATCTTCGAACGACAAGTCGGCCATCTTCGCGGATTAGACCATACTCGAGGGCCGCGGGGGTGCTACTCAAATCCGCGTAGACGCACCGGACGAATACGAAAGTGCCGGGATAGGCCGCCGCGTACCGCTCCAACTCGCGCCAACGACCGCCAAGGTTTACGCTTGCCGCCTGGACGAAAAGGTTGTAGCCTTCGTCGGGCCCGCCGAGACTATGCCCAATCCCGTGGCCTCGATGAACCTTCGGTGCGTTCTCTGGCTGCTGAAGGGGATACCCAGACATCCGTGAGGAGTTGCGCCGCCTTGTCGGTGATCTAGAGATTCCATAAACACCTACTAGCCTTGATTCCGCGGCGGGCGCGTCGGCAACTGTGGTATCCCACAAGTAGGTGAAAGTCGAAACTTGGAAGGACCTCAGTTCGCGCGGGCCGGGTGTCCCACGTTCATAAAGCCAAGCCCATTCGCCTTCCAACGCCCTCCCATATTGCTCATTCCCTTCACTGCACTTAGCAGCCCACTGCCGCATCGATTCGTAGTCAACAAAAAACCGTCCTCCGGGCTCGAGGTCGCTGACTTCTCCATCCATCGGGGCTCCGTCCTCGCTCTGAACGCGCTGGATTCTGCAACGGCTGGCGATCGATCAGACCAGCGTGCCTGCCGCGGCGAAGCCACTTGGTCTGGGGTGGGATAAAATCAGTGACCTCGCGGTATCGAAGATCCGCATCTTAGTTTGCGACCAGCCCGGCCACCTCAAGAGCGTACGCTTGCTCGGGGTCGATGAGGAGTTCCGTGACCGAGTCAAAATTGTGACCATGGATGGGTTCGCCGGATACCTCTCGGCCGCCGCCAAGGCAGTACCTGCGGCCCGCACGGCGATGGCATCAATATAGATTCCTGCTCCTGCGCCGTTCATACTCGGCGAACCACTTCGAGTAGTCGTCGACATAGAGCTTGGCCATACGTCCGCAATCAGCGCAGGCGTCGGGGTCACTGTTGTCGAACTCACGCGGAAGGATTACCCAGGCTGTCCGGCCACAGAACGCCCCAACCGGGACATCGTCGAAATTGATGTCTTTGCTCGCGAAGACCGCATCCGTTGAGGCAAACCGAAGCGCCGACCGAGAGATCGCATGAACTTTCCCTGGCTCTTCTGGGAGGCAGCGTTCCAACCCGAACGGACCTCGCTTATGGTCAAAGCTCGTCAAAACTGCCCGCGTGTCGCGAATCTTCATTCTTTCGCACCACTATCTAATCGGAGTTCAGCGCCATTCATGCACTGTAGCCAGACTCTATAGCACTAGTCTGACAGCGCGAATGGACTAGATGCCGTACGGCAAGGCTCCGGTATCGGTGCTAGACCGGAGAGAGGCCCTCTGGTTGTTCTTGTCTCCGGCCCCAGAGGGATACTCGGGCTGGCACTGCGGCTGTTGCTACCGGTATCGGTTCGCTGAGCACCGTTCCCGCCGCTCGCTGACCCCAGCGGTGGCGCAGGGGACCCGGGGGCGACCAGACTCACTGCGTGCCCAATACCGACCTGATGTTCGCGGTCATCGGCGCGGCCCTGCTCATCGGGTCGTTCCTCCCGCGCCTGCTCCGCGAGCGGGTGCTGTCCGCGCCGATCGTGGTGGTGGGCGTGGGCATGCTCATCGGCTGGCTGATGCCCACCGAGTCGCAGCTCGTCGACGTGATCGAGCACGCGGAGCTGGCCGAGCGGATGGCCGAGATCACCGTGATCGTGGCGCTCTTCGGCGTGGGCCTGGCACTGGACCGGCCGCTCAGCCTGCGCGGGTGGACCACCACGTGGCGACTGCTGGCGATCGGCATGCCCCTGTCCATCGCAGGAGTGGCGGTGCTGGGGTGGTGGGTACTGGGGCTGACCCCCGCGGTCGCCGTGCTGCTCGGGGCGGTGCTCGCCCCGACCGACCCGGTCCTGGCCTCCGACGTGCAGGTGGAGGGTCCGAGTCCGGGGAGGAGGTCGACGACGAGCACGACGAGGCCCGCTTCGCCCTGACCTCCGAGGCCGGGCTGAACGACGCCCTCGCCTTCCCGTTTGTTTACCTCGCCATCTACCTGGCGACCAAGGGGGATCCTGGCGAGTGGCTCCTGGGCTGGGTGGCGTGGGACCTGGTGGGCAAGACGGTCATCGGCGCGGTGGTGGGCTATCTCCTCGGCCGGCTCATCGGCGCCGCGGTCTACCGGGTGCGGGTGGGAGACCACCGGCTGGTGGGATTCGCCGAGCCCGCCGCCGCCGTGGCCACGCTCCTGCTGGCGTACGGCGTCGGCGAACTGCTGGGCGGCTGGGGCTTCCTCGCCGTGTTCTGCGCGGCGCTCGGGGTCCGCGCGTCCGAGCGTGACGACGAGCGCCACGAGCACTTCCACGAGTTCGTCGAGTACACCGAGCACCTGCTCACCCTGCTGGTCCTGCTGGTGATCGGCGCCTCGTTCATCTCGGACGCGCTCCCCCGCCTGCACTGGACCCACGTAGCGGTGGCGGCCGGCGTCCTGCTGGTGGTCCGACCGATCGCCGCCTGGGTCTCGCTTCTGGGGGACCGCAAGCTCCGCCGCGACGAGCGGATGGTGGTCTCGGTGTTCGGCGTCCGGGGCGTGGGCTCGCTGTTCTATCTCTGCTACGCGATGGGCTTCTTCCCCAAGGAGGACGGCTGGTCGCTGTGGCCGGCGGTGTCGCTGATCATCATCGCCTCACTGGTGCTCCACGGGGCGAGCGCGTCGCAGGTCATGCGGGCACTGGACCGCCGGCGGGCCCGGGCCGGGACCTGAGCCATCGTCCGTACACCCACCCGACAGCGATTCCGACCAGGTGCCCCACCGAACCGAGGGGCAGCGAGAACAGGAACACGATGTTGATCGCAACCAGGATGGCCAACCATTGAGTAGTCGTGCCTCCGAAGATCCGTGACGACGGGCGCATCGCCAGCACCGCCGCGGTCACGCCGAATACCGCCGCCGAGGACCCGACGATGGTCCCGTCCTCCGCCCACGTCGGGACCGCAGCGGTCGCGGCCACAACACCCAGTGAGCCCGCCACCCCGGCCAGCAGATAGACCGCCACCACATCCACAGCGCGTGCGGACTTCTCCAGCAGTGGCCCGAACGCCGCCAGCATCACCACCATCAACACGACGTGTACGAGGAGGTCGTGGACGAATATCACGGTCAGCGGACTCCATGGCCGTTCACCCAACCCCTCAGCGCTTCCCGGAAGGGCGAGCCGCTCCGCGATGTCGGGGCTCACCAGCTGGGCGACGTACACGACTATCTGGATGGCGATGATCGAGAGGACGGCGGGACTGCTCTTCAACCTCGTGAACAGCATCAGCGGTGTCCTTACTCGAGATGCGCCGGCGACGTGGAGAACCGCCGGCCCCGACGCCGATCGGCGCAACGGAGTTCACTGTCCTGCCTCCGCGGTTCATTACCTCACGGAGTGCTGTCGAAGGTGACGCGAACGAGAAATGGCACACCGGGGACGTTTCACCCCTCTACACCTGCCGCGCGACCTCCGAGGCCACGAGCTCCAGGTGATCGAGATCGGACATGTCCAGAACCTGCAGGTAAATGCGCCGGGCACCGATCGCCGAGTACCGGCCGATGGTGTCGACCACCTGATCCGGGGTTCCGGCCGCGCCGTTGGCCCGCAGTTCCTCCGGATCCCGGCCGATGGCGCCGGCCCGGCGGGCGAGCTCCGCCTCGTCGCGGCCGCAGCACAGGACCAGGGCCGCTGAGCGCACGATCTCCCCCGGCGCCCGGCCGCGCTCGGCGCACGCCTCGTCGACGCGGCGGTACTGGGTGGCCACGGTGTCGACGTCGGCAAAGGGCACGTTGAACTCGTCGGCGAACCGGGCGGCCAGTGCGGGGGTGCGACGCTTGCCGAAGCCCCCGACGATGACCGGCGGTCGCTGCTGCAGCGGCTTGGGCAGGCCGGGAGAGTCCACTAGATCGATTCGCTTGCCGCGCACGGTGACCGTCTCGCCCTCGGGCGTCGACCACAGGGTCTCCAGTGCGCCGAGGGTGTCCTCGAGCATGTCGAACCGCTCGCCGATGGGCGGGAAGGGGATCCCGTACGCGGTGTGTTCGTCGTCGTACCACCCGGCGCCCAGGCCGATGTCCAGGCGTCCCCCGGACATCTGGTCGACCTGCGCGAGGGAGATCGCCAGCGGGCCGAGGTGCCGGAACGTCACCGAGGTCAGCAGGGTGCCGAGCCGGATGGTGCTGGTCTCCCGGGCCAGGCCGGCCAGGGTGAGCCAGGCGTCGGTGGGTCCGGGCAGGCCGCTGACGTCGCCCATCTTGAGGTAGTGGTCCGAGCGGAAGAACGCCTCGTAGCCCAGCTCCTCTGCCGCGCGGGCGACCGCGAGCTGATCAGCGTAGGTGGCACCCTGCTGGGGTTCGACAAAGACGCGCAGCCCGACCTTTCCATCGGACGCGCGGTCGGTGGTGGCGCTGGGCGCGGTGGCGGAGCTGGACGCGGGCTGGCTGGAGTCGGCTGGCATGACGTCCAGAATGCCTCCGCTTGATCAGGCGTGCCAGGCGCCGGGGGGACGAGACGAGACAGGTGAGCTCACTGCACGCTCTCGACGCGTTGCCGCTCCCTCAGCCGCAGCACGCGCTTGACCACAAACCAGACAAACAGGATCGCGATGATCGCCAACACCGCGTTGGACAGCACCCCACTCCACCGCTCCAGAACGGGCTTGATCGCCGGGCCAAAGACGAACCCCGCGCCAATCCAGATCGCGTTCCACACCCCGGATCCGATGAGGGTGTAGGCGGAGAAGTGCAGGACGGGCATTCGGCTGATCCCGGCGGGTATCGAGACGAACGAGCGCACCAGGGGGACGCAGCGCCCCAGCAGCACGGCCACTCCGCCCCACCGCTGGAAGAAGGCTTCCGATTTGTCGAAGTCCTCGTAGTCGAGCAGCGGGATCCTGCCCACCAGGCTCCTGGTGCGATCGCGTCCGAGCGCGGCGCCGACGGCGTACCAGATCCAGGCGCCGATCAGCGCGCCCGCGGTGGCCGCAGCCCAGGCGAGGGAGAAGCTCATCCGCCCCTCGTAGGCGAGGAACCCGGCCCCGGGCAGCACCGCCTCGGACGGGATCGGTGGCAGGAACGTCTCGAGCAGGATCGCCATGCCCACGCCGAGCTCGCCCAGTGTCTCCATGAGATTCAGGACCCATCCGATGAATCCGCTGTACTCGGCCGAGGGTTCGACCGGCGGTGCCGCGGCAAGGGTGATCACATCGATGTCCGTTTCTCCCACGCTCGGGGCCCGCCGAGCGTCTCTGGTCGCGGGGCCGGGTGTCCACGGCCCGGTCGCGGTGCAGCGCATGCCCGGCAACCATTGGAGGATACCGGTTCAGAACCCCGGGTTGGCTGAGAGATTTCCTGTCGTGAACGGCCGAGCGGGCCGGCCGGCGTGGGAGTGGTGCGGCGAGACCACTCGCTCACCAGTGATCGCAGCTACTACTGCACCCGTCCCTTTGGCCGGCACACGCGGCCGTCGCTGCCTTCGCCGCGGATCTGGTGCGCGTGACGCTCGACGGCGATCAGCTCGGGGAGTTCACCGCCGCCACCGAGGACTCCGCGCCGGCGGCGTACAGCGAGGGT